>NZ_LJQT01000460.1:0-12670 GCF_001400515.1 Pseudomonas meliae
TTGTCTACACCCTCTTAAGCATCAGGCGCTAAAAGTCCCCGTCACAGAGTGAATAATGTTAACGGTTTACACAGTTCACTATTTCTAAAGTATTAACTCTAGTTGTAGGGGGTTGAGATCTGTGTTCAGTCGGGACTGCAGGACTAAGCCGCTGACACGGTAGCGGCCACAGATAACTTATCCAGAAAACCTGCTACGCAGCCCATGCACGCCATTCTTTCTTCCACATGGGGCATGTGGCTGGACTCTCTGAACACCGACCAGCGAACGTCAGGGATGTTCTCCACGTAGGGTTTCACCACGAGTGGGGTGGCTTCGTCGTAAAACCCCGAAATCACCAATGTCGGGACCTTGATGTGTTCCAGCCTGTCGACAATGGTCCAGTTTTTCAGGGTGCCGATAACGTGAAACTCGGTAGGGCCATTCATGGCGTGATACACGGTCGGGTCCGCGTCGATCTGGTCAAAGGTGCGTTTCACCTCGTCCGGCCAGGGTGTGATGCGGCATACATGACGGTCATAAAATGCCCGCGATGATTCAAGGTACTCAGGGTCAGTCAACGTTCCTGCCTGTTCGTGCTTGAGCAACGCAGCTTGCACAGCTTCAGGCAAGTCCTCGCGCAGTCGGTTGGCCTCGCTTACCCAGGTCTGCATATCTGCCGGGGAGTTGGCGACAATCAGCGCTTTCAGCCCTTTGGGCTGGAGCACCGAATGCTCCGAAGCCAGCATGCCGCCCCACGACTGGCCCAATAACGCGTAATTGCCTTCGATGCCCAAGTGGGCAAGCAGGTTGTTCAGCTCTCTCAGGAACAGATCGACTGTCCAGAATTCGCGACTCTCATAGGGCAGGCGAGTCGACTTTCCGTTACCCAACTGGTCGTAATGGATCACCGCCTGACTGGTACTGGCGAGGTCCTTGAACGAGTCCACGTAATCATGGGTACAGCCGGGGCCGCCGTGCAGAATGACCAACGGTGTACGCGGGCCTTGCAAGTTGCCGGTGACGCGATACCAAGTCTGATAGTCGCCGAACGGCGCAAAACCTTCCTTGATCGTCATGTCTGCCATGTCGCCTGTCCCTGCTGGATAGTTCGGGGCACCATAGCGCTGCGCGTGGCATCTTAAAACTATAGAAAATGATAGGTTTTGGCTGATGAACCGGTCATTGGTCGAGTAAACGGTAGTGAACGGCACGCACGACTGCCTGCACACGGTTTTTGGCACCCAGTTTCTGCATGGCCGAATTCAGATGCAGCGTCACCGTGGCGACCGAACGGTTGAGCTGATCGGCGATTTCCCTGGCCGTCAGCCCTTCGGCAGACCAGCTCAGGCATTCACGCTCACGGCGGGTGAGCTTGATCGCATTACAGGAGCGCATCTTCTGGTCAAACAGCGGGTAGGCGACTTCCTGAAAGGCCTGAGCCAGCAGACCGAACTCGGCCAGGCTCTGCCGGGCATCTTCCAGTGCAGCGTCGCTGCTGTCGGAACACAGGCCTGTCAGGGTGGCAAAACCGCCCTTGGGCATGTGGATAGGCACTGTCACGCCACACGTCATGTGTGAGTCATGCAGATAGCGCACCACCGGCTTGTGCATGTCGGTGATAAAGGTTTGCAGCACCGTTTCAGCCTTGGGCTGGTATGACCATACAAAAGGCGAAACGCTGGCCACGGCCAGGTGTTGCACCGGGTCGATCTGGTAGTACCCCTGGCTGCACCAGAGTGCGTGCCAATCTGCCGGGGTGTTGCGCAATGAAAGCAACGAAGGTGTGATCAGTGCTCCATCATGGGACACAGGCACCGGGCTGTAATCGTAAATCACTGCATCGAATCCTAGATCCGAGGCCAGTAACAGTGCGCAATCCATTTGCTGATCCACTGTAGATGCCGATTGCAGACGCGAATTGAAATCCGACAACCTGATATGCATGGCTTGACCTCCTTTGTCATAGAGCCGGTGTAGGGGGCTTAATATAGCAATTAGCAAGGACAGTGCCACGCCTGCGTCCAACCGGCTGTCAGTCGTGTAAAACCTATAAGAATTGCTAGCTGTTTGCCATGGCGCTGCGCGATAGGGTTGAGGCCATGAGCGACGTCCGCAAAGGTGAGGTGCGATGGGGTATGCGAGCAAGGCGGATGAGCGCAAAACAATCAAAGTCGACGGATGGTCAATGTTCGACTACAACTTCGCTCTGCCCTTTTGCGTGAAAGGGGTGGCGGCGTACTTTCCGGTCCTGCTGAATTCTCTGTCACAGCATCGGGGCGTCTGATGAATCTGGGTCGTTATCGTTTTATTCTCCAGCGTCCGTTGCAGTTGCTGCCGGTGCTGTTCGGCATCAGTCTGGTGACCTTCATTCTGGTGCGCTCGATCCCCGGTGACCCGGCGCGCATTCTGCTGGGCGCACGTTCCACACCGCAGGCACTGGCCAACATCCGCGCCCAATACGGGCTGGATGAACCCTTGTGGACGCAGTATGTGTACTTCATGAAAAACCTCTTGCAGGGCGATATGGGTAAATCGCTGCTGTACAAGATCGATGTGCTCAAACTGATCGTTACCCGGCTGGAGCCTACCGTATTTCTGGTGTGTGGCAGCGTCCTGCTGGCTCTGCTGATCGCCGTGCCTTTGGCCACGGTCGCTGCACGCAACAAGGGCAGTTGGGGCGATAACCTGATTCGTGTCTTCACCACCACGGGGTTGGGCATGCCGGCATTCTGGCTGGGCATCATGCTGATTCTGCTGTTCAGTGTGCAGCTTGGCTGGTTTCCGGTGTCAGGTTACGGCAGTGACTGGCTGGACAAGGCCCACCACATGGTGCTGCCATGCCTGACCATTGCCCTGGCTCTGTCCGCAGTGCTGATTCGCAACCTGCGCGCCAGCATGCTCATGGAACTGCTGGCTGATCATGTCACTGCGGCGCGGGCACGTGGCGTCAGTGAGGGCGCAGTGTTTCGCCGTCACGTATTGCCCAACTCGCTGGTGCCGTCAATCAACCTGCTGGCAGTGAACATCGGCTGGCTGATCAGCGGCACTGTCGTTATCGAAAGCCTGTTTGCCATCCCCGGCATCGGCCAGCTGCTGGTGCGCGGCATCTTCAGTCGCGATTACATGGTGGTGCAGGGGGTAGCCATGGTGCTCGCCTGTGCCACGGTAATCGTCAACTTTCTCGCTGATGTGGCCACTGTCGCGATAGACCCGCGGGTGAACATCAAATGACCATCGCCCACGCCCCTCTGCGCCCACACTGGCGTTCGCGGCTTCGCCTGCGCTTGCGCAACGGCCGACTGGCGATGCTGCTGGGTGCCTCATTGCTTGGCGTGTGGCTGCTGCTGGCACTCTTCGCGCCGTGGCTGGCACCCTATGACCCGATTTACCAGAACACCGAACTGCGCATGCTCGCGCCGCACCTCGCGCATCCGTTCGGCACCGACAATTTTGGTCGCGACATTCTGTCCAGAGTCATCTGGGCGGCACGCATCGACCTGCAGATCTGTGTGCTCGGGGTGGTTTTCCCGTTCATCATCGGCACGTTTGTAGGCGCATTGTCGGGCTATATAGGCGGTCGCTTCGACAACCTGTGCATGCGCGTGATCGATATCGTTCTGGCCTTTCCGTTTCTGGTGCTGATGCTGGCGATCATTGCGATTCTCGGCCCTGGCCTGAGCAGTTTCTACATCGCCATGGCCCTGGTGGGCTGGGTGTCTTACGCGCGGCTGATCCGTTCACAGATTCTGGTCCTCAAGGAAAGCGATTTCGCCCTGGCGGCCAAGAGCCTGGGGTTTGGTCACCTGCGTATTCTGTTTCGCCATCTGCTGCCCAATGCGATGTTCGGCTCGATTGTGTTTTCCATGTCCGATGCGGTGCTGGTGTTGCTCAGTGGCGCTTCGGTCAGCTACCTGGGCCTGGGCGTGCAACCGCCGTTGGCCGAGTGGGGCACGATGGTCGCCGAGGGGCAGGCGTTTCTGACGTCTGCGTGGTGGATCTGCACCTTTCCGGGGCTGGCCATCGTGACGCTGGCCATGGGTTTCAGCCTGCTGGCGGACGGCGTTGCCGAAACCCTCGGAGAGCGGCAATGAGTACGCCGGTGCTGAAAGTCAGCGAGATGAGCGTGATTGCGAACAGTCGGGGGCGCGAGGTAACGCTGGTCGACCGGTTGTCGTTCGATCTGCAGCAGGGCGAGATTCTCGGGCTGGTCGGCGAAAGTGGCTCTGGCAAGACCATGGCTTGCCGGGCATTGATGCAACTGATGCCATCGCCGGACCTGCACGTGCGCGGTGGTTCGGTGCTGCTCAATGATGTCGACCTGCTGAAACTCGATGCAGCCGGCATGCGTGCCATGCGCGGGCGGCGGATCGGCATGATCTTCCAGAACCCCAGCAGTCATCTGGACCCGCTGATGCGTATCGGCGAGCAGATTGCCGAAGGCTTTCGTCTGCACCAAGGGGCTTCGAAACGTGAGGCTCGGGCGCTGGCGATTGATCTGCTGCGTCAGGTCGGCATTCCCGACCTGGCTTCGCGTGTGGATAACTTTCCCCATGAGTTTTCCGGCGGCATGCGCCAGCGCGCCATGATTGCCGTGGCGCTGGGCTGCGGGCCGCAGGTGCTGATCGCTGACGAACCGACCACCGCGCTGGACGTGACGGTGCAGGCGCAAATCCTGCGGCTGTTACTGGACCTGCGTGACCGTCACGGGCTGTCGTTGATCATGATTACCCACGACCTGGGCGTTGTAGCGCAAACCTGCGACTCCATCGCGGTGATGTACGCCGGTAGCTTGTGTGAACACGGCAGCAAGCGCGACGTGCTGGCCCGCGCCCGTCATCCTTACACCCGCGGCCTGATCGACTGCCAGCCTGCCAGCAGCGCGGGCAGTGGCCTGCTGCGCACCATTCCCGGACAGCCGCCATTGCTCGATGCGCTGCCCGCTGGCTGCCGTTTTCATGCGCGCTGCGGTCATGCGGGCGCAGGCTGCGTCGAGACGCTCCCCCTGATGCGGTCGATGGGGGTTGCCCATGAAGCGGCCTGTCACTATCCGCTGGCAGATTCCCGAGGGGCCGTATCATGAGCGGCTACAGGCTGTTGAACGTCAACGATCTGGTGGTGCGCTTCCCGGCCCCCGGATCAGGCTTCATGGGTCTCAATAAGCGTTGGGTGCATGCCGTCAACGGTGTGTCGCTGAGCATTTGTGAGGGTGAAACGCTGGGGCTGGTGGGTGAGTCTGGCAGCGGCAAGAGCACGCTGGGGCGCGCCATTCTGCGTCTGAACGACATTACTTCCGGGCAGATCGTCTTCGATGACGTCGACATGGCCCAGGTTAGCGGTATCAGTCTGCAGCGTTTGCGCAGTGAAACAGTAATGATCTTTCAGGACCCGTCTTCCTCGCTCAACCCGCGCATGACCGTCGGTGCCACATTGGCCGAGGTGCTGAAAGTGCAACGCAAGGTCAGCGCATCCGAGATTCCGGCGCGGGTCATCGAGTTGCTCGACATGGTCGGTCTGCGCCCCGAATTTGCCGAACGCAAACCGGGTGCCTTGAGCGGCGGGCAATGTCAGCGTGTCGGCATTGCCCGCGCACTGGCCATCGAGCCGCGGCTGATCATCGCCGACGAGTGTGTGGCGGCGCTGGACGCGTCGATTCAGGGGCAGATCATCAACCTGCTGCTGGAACTACGCCAGCGCATGAACCTGGCAATTCTGTTCATTGCCCACGATCTTGCCATCGTGCGCCGCCTGTGTGACCGGGTGGCGGTGATGTACCTGGGCAAAATCGTCGAGGAGGGCCCGGTCGAAGAGGTCTTTCTCAAGCCGCGTCATCCCTATACCGCGGCGCTGATCCAGGCTATTCCGGAGATTGATCCGGATCGTCCGCTGCCCGGTGAACCCTTGCAGGGCGAGCCACCCAGCCCCCTGAGTTTGCCCGCTGGCTGCGCCTTTCATCCGCGTTGCCGGTTCGCCAGACCGACCTGTTCCAGCGTCGCGCCACCCACCCGGCATGTCGGCGAGCAGCGCTACGACTGTGTACTTGATGCACCCGTTTTTTGATCCAGACCTACAACAAACATCTGTCCCGACACCGGCAAGGAGTTCATTTGTATGAAAGCTCGACCAATGAAAATGCTGACCGTCGCCATGCTGGCGGCCTGTTCCCTGGCAGCGGGAGTGGCGGAAGCCGCGGGCGTGCTGACCATCGGCCGTCGTGAGGACGGCACCACCTTCGACCCGATCAAAAGCGCGCAAAACATCGACAACTGGGTATTTTCCAACGTCTACGATGTGCTGATCCGGGTTGACGACAAGGGCACAAAGCTGGTGCCAGGACTGGCCGAAAGCTGGTCGATTTCGCCCGACGGGCTGACCTATACACTCAAGATACGCCCGGCCAAATTCTCTGATGGCTCGGAGCTGACCGCCAGCGACGCTGTATTCAGCCTGCTGCGAATTCGCGACGACAAGGGCTCGCTGTGGAGCGATTCCTACAAGATTATCGACAAAGCCGTCGCAACAGATCCGCGTACGCTGGTCATCACCCTGAAGAATCCATCGGCCTCGTTCCTCTCGCAACTGACGCTGCCCAACGTGTCGATTCTCTCCGAGAAGGCCATGAAGACCCTGGGCGAAGAGGCTTACGCCGAAAAGCCTGTTGGTTCGGGAGCCTTCACAGTGAAAGAATGGCGGCGCGGTGATCGGGTGATCCTGGCGAAGAACCCCGACTTCTGGGAAGCGCCGAGCGTCAGCCTGGATGGTGTCGAGTGGATCTCGGTGCCGGATGACAACACCCGTATGCTGATGGTCCAGAAGGGCGAACTGGATGCAGCGATCTATGTGCCGTTCTCCCGTGTTGAAAACCTGAAAAAGAACCCTGATCTGGTGGTTCACCTGGACCCGTCCACCCGTGAAGATCATTTGTTGCTCAACCATGAGCACGGCGCATTGGCCAAGCCTGAGGTACGCCAGGCACTGGACATGGCTATCGACAAGAAATCGCTGGTCGAGGCCGCTACCTTCGGGCTGGGCACCGTGGCCAATTCCTACATTCCCAAGGGCGCGCTGTATCACTACGCCGATAACCTGCAACGCCCATATGACCCGGTCAAGGCCAAACAGATGCTGGCGGATGCCGGTGCGTCAGACCTGAAGCTCAACTATGTGGTCAATGCTGGCAACGAAGTCGACGAGCAAATTGCGGTCATGCTGCAACAGCAGCTGGCCAAGGTTGGCGTAACCACCACGCTACAGAAAGTCGACCCGAGCCAGAGCTGGGACATGCTGATTGCCGGTGACTACGACATCTCCGTGATGTATTGGACCAACGACATCCTCGACCCGGATCAGAAAACCACCTTCGTGCTTGGCCATGACACCAACAACAACTACATGACCCGTTACAAGAACGAGAAGGTCAAGGAGCTGGTTGCTGCTGCGCGGGTTGAAATGGACCCCAAAAAGCGTGAGCAGATGTACATCGACCTGCAGAAAATGGCCAAAGCCGACGTCAACTGGATCGACCTGTACTACAGCCCTTACATCAGTGTTTCACGCAAGAACATCGAGCACTTCGGCCAGAACCCGTTGGGCCGGTTCACGCTTGAAGAAACCGTCAAGAAGTGAAGCGGGCAGGGCTGTTGTCTGGCAGACAGGAGCCCTGATTCCTCAAGCCATGATGGGCATGCGCGTTAATTTGTATCCTCAGGTTTACCTGCGCTGTGGCAGGCTCTGCGAGTGGTAAGGTTGCGGCCTTTTTGCGCTGTACCCTGCGGAGCCCTGCATGCACAACCCCACCCCCCGTACCGAATCCCCGAGCGCGCTGGCGTTCATCAAGCGCTTTTTCGCCGCTGAGGCCGCTGGCGGTCTGATCCTGATGGCGGCTGCGCTTGCAGCTCTGATCGTCGCCAACTCGCCGCTGGCCGACAGCTACTTTGCAGCGCTGCATACCGTGCTCGCCGGGATGTCGGTAGCGCACTGGATCAACGATGGCCTTATGGCAATCTTCTTCATGCTGGTGGGCCTGGAGATCAAGCGCGAAATGCTGGCCGGCCAGCTGGCGTCCTGGAGCCAGCGCGCCTTGCCGGGCTTCGCGGCGCTGGGCGGCATGGTGGTTCCGGCGTTGATCTACGTGGCATTCAATTGGGGCCAGCCAGACACCATTGGCGGCTGGGCCATTCCGGCAGCGACCGACATCGCATTCGCCCTGGGCGTGCTGTCATTGCTGGGCAAGCGTGTGCCGTTGTCGCTGAAGATATTCCTTTCGGCACTGGCAATTCTCGATGACCTCGGCGCTGTGCTGATCATTGCGCTGTTCTACACCAGCGATCTGTCCATTCCCATGCTGCTGGCCGCACTTGGCTCCATCGCCGTGCTCGTCGCGCTGAACCGCTTGGGCGTTAAAAAGCTGCTGCCTTACCTGATTGTCGGCGCGCTGTTGTGGTTCTTCATGCTCCAGTCCGGTATTCACGCCACCTTGGCGGGCGTAGCGCTGGCACTGTGCATTCCGCTCGGCAAACCCGATGAAGAAGCCAGCTCGCCGTTGCTGCATCTGGAAGAAAAACTGCACTCGTGGGTCGCCTTTGCCGTCGTACCGGTCTTTGGTTTTGCCAACGCTGGCGTTTCACTGTCAGGCATCACCGCCGACAAACTACTGGGCCCGGTGCCGTTGGGCGTCGCGCTGGGGCTGCTGATCGGCAAACAGGTCGGCATCTTCGCCCTCGCTGCACTGGCCATCCGCGCCGGCCTGGCCCGCTTGCCGGACGGCAGCAACTGGGGCCAGCTTTACGGTGTTGCAGCGCTGTGCGGTATTGGCTTCACCATGAGCCTGTTCATCGGCGCACTGGCCTTCCCGGGCGCACCGGAGCTGGTGGATGAGGTCAAGGTGGGCGTACTGATCGGGTCGGTGTTATCGGCGTTGCTTGGGGTTGTGGTGTTGCGCAGGTTTGGAGCGAGGGGGTGAGCGTAAGGGACGATAATCTCAACTATCGTGCGACGCTCCGCGTCGGCATGCCGGTCTGGACGCTCTGCGTCCTCTTCGCGACGTAAACCGTCGCGAACTGCATTCCCGAAGTAATGGACGTCACAGTCAATCATATAGCCAGGAGTAGATTGAGAAATGTTGAAGCTGATCAGTCAGCGCAATTGCGCGCCTTCGCTTGAGGACCCGAAACACGATGTGTACCTATTCAGTGTCGACACATCCGGAGCCGATAAACCGTTCTGTTTTGAACAGTCAATTACCGGCGGGCATGCTGAGCGGGGTGGCTGTATATTTCTGAACCTGGCCGGGCTTGAGAACTGGCCCGGTGATTGGCGAGTTCATCTGGAGAAGTCCGGTTGCGGCTGGGTAGCGGAGTTGATGGCCGGGGCGCAAACCGATCAGCAAGCCGTGAAGTTGATTCTGGAACAAGTGACCATTACCTGATTGCAATCTGACGATTCAGAAACCGCACGGCATGTCGATAAAGAAGTGACATGCCAGGGACTCGGCAAATCTGACTTTATTTTGAGAGCCCTGTGCATGTTTCACTTATTCCGACCACGTCGTGACAGAAAAGCCCTTCAACAACTTATTGCCTCTCTCAAGGGGGCTGGCGAGCCGGTGGTAAGAGGCTGTGCTGAAGAGAACAGCGTACTTGAGTGCTGGAGTTCGCTGAGTGCCCAGCGTCGTCTCGACGAGCAACGTATCGCCGATCTTGAGCAGGAACTGGAAACCGCCCGCCACCTTCTGGGTGAAGCCTCTGCTTCGGCCGCCGCTTATGAGACCCGCTTTGATCTGGTCAACCGTGCGTCGAGCGAGGGCCTCTGGGATATGGAGGTCGTAGCAGGCGATCCGGTCAACCCGAACAATCGATTCTGGTGGTCGCAGCAACTTCGCACGCTTCTCGGTTTTAACGACGAGCGAGATTTCCCTAACGTACTGGCGAGCTGGGCAGACCGGCTTCATCCGCAGGATAAACAAGCCACGCTCGACGCATTTGCCAAGCATCTGAATGATCGCTCGGGTAACACGCCGTACCGGGTCAAGAATCGTCTGGCGATGAAGAACGGCACTTATCGCTGGTTCTATGCCCAAGGCGAAACGTTAAGAGACGCACGCGGAACGCCGCTGCGTGTCGCCGGCTCGCTTCGTGATATTCACGATGAGCTTGAACGTGATCTGGAACACGATGTGATCATTACCCGATTCGAACTGGCCCGGGAGATGCTCTCCGACGGGCTCTGGGACATGGAGGTCATTGCTGGCGACCCGGTCAATGCGAGAAACCCGTTCTGGTGGTCTCCACAGTTCAGGCGGCTTTTGGGTTTTGAAACAGTCGAAGAGTTTCCTGACGTACTGGATAGCTGGGCATCACGGCTGCACCCTGACGACAAGGAGCGCAGTCTGACGGCATTCGGTGCGCACTTGAATGACCGGACTGGCAAGACGCCGTTCGATATCGAGTACCGCCTGAAGATGAAAACCGGCGAGTACCGCTGGTTCCGTGCACGCGGCCAGACTCGTCGCAATCCCGAAGGTATTCCGCTGAGGGTGGTCGGTGCGTTGGTGGATGTGCATTTGAAGCATGAGCAGGATGCTCTTCGCGACACCGAAGCACAGCATCAGAAAAACCTGGAAGAGAACATCACTCAACTGACCCAGATAGTCGGCACTATCCAGAGCATTGCCAGCCAAACCAACCTTCTGGCGCTCAATGCCGCGATTGAAGCTGCACGTGCCGGGGAAGCTGGGCGGGGCTTTGCGGTGGTAGCTGACGAAGTGCGCAAGCTGGCGACTCGAACGACTGAAGCGACGGAGCAGGCGGCAAGCATGATGAGTCGCTGATAAAACCAGCCTTCGCTTTTTGATGGCCGTAAAAAAACGCCTCCGCAAGGGAGGCNNGCCGAGGCGTTTTTTCAACTCAGCACATCAAACACATCAAGCCAGGTCGAAGCGGTCCAGGTTCATCACCTTGGTCCATGCGGCCACGAAGTCTTTGACGAACTTCTCGTTAGCGTCCGAACTGCCGTACACCTCGGAAATCGCACGCAGTTGGGCATGTGAGCCAAATACCAGATCGACACGGGTGCCGGTCCATTTGACTGCGCCGGTTTTGCGGTCACGTGCTTCAAAGGTGTCGTTGGCACCTGAAGTCGCTCTCCACTCAACGGCCATGTCCAGCAGGTTCTTGAAGAAGTCGTTGTCAGGGTTTCAGGCTTGTCGGTGAAGACGCCGTGCTTGCTCTGTCCAACGTTAATATTCAAGACCCGCAGGCCGCCCAACAGCACAGCCATTTCCGGTGCCGTCAGGGTCAGCAGTTGCGCCTTGTCGACCAGCAGCGATTCCGCCGAGACCTTGTAGTGCGCCTTCTGATAGTTGCGGAAGCCATCGGCGATCGGCTCAAGGAAGCTGAACGACTCGACATCCGTCTGCTCCTGCGATGCATCGGCNNCGGCCTGGTGTGAACGGCACCGTGACGTGATGACCAGCGTTCTTCGCAGCCTGCTCGACACCTGCACTACCGGCCAGGACGATCAGGTCCGCAATGGAAACCTGCTTGCCACTCGACTGAGCGGCGTTGAACTCGCTCTGAATCCCCTCAAGCGTCTTCAGTACGCCCGCCAGTTGTGCAGGCTGGTTAACCGCCCAGTCCTTTTGCGGAGCAAGACGCAGACGGCCGCCATTGGCACCGCCGCGCTTGTCAGAGCCACGGAAAGTAGAAGCGGCTGCCCATGCGGTTGAAACCAGCTGCGAGACAGAAAGCCCCGAAGCCAGAATCTTGCCTTTGAGCGCGGCAACATCCTGATCATCCACCAACGCATGATCAACATTCGGAATAGGGTCTTGCCACAGCAGCTCTTCGGCCGGTGTTTCCGGGCCGAGGTAGCGCGCGAGCGGGCCCATGTCACGGTGAGTCAGCTTGAACCAGGCGCGGGCGAACGCGTCGGCCAGTTGCTCAGGGTTGTTCAGGAAGCGACGGGAGATCTGCTCGTAAGCTGGATCGAAGCGCAGCGCCAGGTCAGAGGTCAGCATGCTTGGCGCATGACGTTTGGATGGATCGTGGGCATCCGGAATCTTGCCCGCGCCTGCGCCGTTCTTCGGCGTCCACTGATGCGCGCCTGCCGGGCTCTTGGTCAGCTCCCACTCGAAGCCAAAGAGGTTTTCCAGGTACTCGTTGCTCCATTTGGTCGGAGTCGAAGTCCAGGTCACTTCCAGGCCGCTGGTGATGGTGTCGCCACCCTTGCCGCTGCCGAATTTGTTTCTCCAGCCAAGCCCCTGCTCTTCAAGACCGGCTGCTTCCGGCTCCGGACCGACGTTGTCGGCAGGGCCTGCGCCATGGGTCTTGCCGAAGGCGTGACCACCGGCGATCAGCGCTACGGTTTCTTCATCGTTCATCGCCATGCGACCGAAGGTTTCACGGATATCCTTCGCCGAAGCGACCGGGTCCGGCACGCCTTCAGGCCCTTCCGGGTTCACGTAGATCAAGCCCATCTGCACAGCGGCAAGCGGGTTTTCCAGATTGCGCTCACCGCTCGCGGTGCGGCTTTCTTCGTTGGCATGGTTCTCCGGCTCGGCGACCAGCGTGCCGTCGCCCGGCTGCTGCATTTTCTCTGTGCGCCGTAGCGTTCTTCGCCACCCAGCCAGGTGGTCTCGGAGCCCCAGTACACATCTTCTTCCGGTTCCCAGACAGAGACTGTCAGAAATTTT
>NZ_LJQT01000157.1:0-21774 GCF_001400515.1 Pseudomonas meliae
CCCGGGGCGGTTCAGTCCGTAGATCCATTCCTCGATTCTCACGGCTTCGGACCTTCGGTAATTACTATTGAAGGTCTCCTGAGTGCCCAGCACTTCCTGGCTTACAGGCTCTCCGCATTTCTGCTGCACTTCGAATGCCCGGTCCCACGTGCTGACCAGCTGGTTACCACAGCGCAGGGTTGACGTGGCATATGACGAGGTGGCAACTGACCCGGCCATGGTGGCGAGGGTCAGGTTGATCAGCAGTTTGATTCGGGTACGTGCCAAGGCTTCATTCACTGTCGAGGTGGAGGGGGCTGATGACTTTACCATCTGGCTGGGCCTGACCCAGGCGGGCATCGACGAAGTACACACGAGCGTCTTCCAGCTTGCCCTTGTCTACCAGGTAGTCCTTGATGCTGCTGGCTCTGCCCTGGCCCAGCTCACGCAGCAATACCTCATTGCTGCTCCAGAACTTGAGCACGGCGGCACGCATCTGGTTTGCACGTTGTTCCTTGCCCAGGTTTGCCCATTCGGCAGGCGGTTGCTGTTTCAGGCGTGTGCGGTAGATACCTTCAAGCATAGGAGCTTTTTCATCCTCAGGGACCTGTATCAAACCGGCTCTGGCTGGAACCTTGTCGCCGCGTCGCTGGAGGATCTTGTAATAGGTGTACTGGTATTCCCGCTCCAGCCGCTGTTGGGCAATCAGAGGACCGTCACTGCTTGCAGCGCTGGTGCCTTCGATCTCCAGCTTCAGGTCCGGGCGNNGCCACCGAGAGCTTGTCCAGGGCGCTTTGCGCCTCGGCCGACAAATCACTGGAGCCCGGCGCGAAACTCACGCTGCCGAGATCCTCGGAGCTTCCACCAGCGACCAGCCCGCCGAGCATCTTGAACGGAGCCTGCGCAGCACGCAGCACAAGATTGCGCAGGGTTTGCCAGACAATTGGCATCACGCTGAACTGCGGGTTGTTCAGATCGCCCTCGATCGGCAGCTCCAGGGAAATTCGTCCCTGCGTATCCTTGAGCAGCGCGACCGCCAGACGGATAGGCAGGTCCAGCGCATCCGGGCTGTCGACACGCTCACCCAGTTGCAACTGTTCAACCAGCACCTTGTTCTGCGCCTTGAGCTGACCTTTGGTGATCAAGTAGTGCAGATCGAGATTGAGCCTGCCCTTGCGGATTCTGAAACCGGCGAACTTGCCGGAATAAGGGGTCAGATTGGTCAGCTCGACACGCTTGAAGCTGGTGGTGATATCCAGGCTGGCCATCGGGTCGAAAGGGTTGAGGCTGCCTTTGATGGTCACAGGCGCGTAGCGATCGACCTTGCCCTGGATGTCCACGGGTGCCGGTGTCGCCTTGCGGTTGTCGATGGTGCCGATACGACCATTGAGCTGCTGCACGGCGGTGGCAAAGTTGGGGGTCAGGGTCATGTCGGCAAAGTTTGCCGAGCCATCCATGATATTCACTTCGCCGACGTAAATCGCCAGAGGGTTATCTGCCTTGGCCTTGGGCTGTGTTCTGGCTGTTTTTGGCTGCGATGCGGTCTTGTCATCAGGCTGCGGAATCAGCAGATCGTCGACATTGGTGGTCCGGTCTTCATTGATCATGAAGCGTGCGTAAGGCTGATCCATGTTGACTTTGGCAATCGAAAGGCCCGTGCCGTGCTGGTAGTCCAGCCCTTCGAGTTGCAGTTGCTGCCACTTCAGGAAGTCGCGCTGTTTGAGCGTGTCGAGTGTGTGAAGCTGATTGACCTGTGCTTTGCCGGTAACGCTGAACGCCAGCGGTTCGGTGCTTTTCAGGTTGACCGCCAGATCGCTGCCCAGCATGCCGCTGCGCATTTCCAGACGAATGAACGGGCTGATGTAGGCTTGGGCGAGGCGCAGGTCGATGTCGCGGGTAGTTACGTTAAGTTGTGCACTGAGCGGGTTGAGGTTCACATCGCCGGCTGCAGTGAGGTTGCCCTGTTTGCCCAGCCCGGTATCAAGCTTGAGCGTGAAGGGGGATTTGTTAAGGCTGTCGAAATTCTGGATGTCCAGATTCAGCGGGCCAACATCCAGAGCAACAGGCTCTTGAGGTGCGCGATCTGCCAGATGGACCATGTAATTGCGCAGCTGCACATCTCGCAGCAGCACCTGCCATGGCGTGCTTTGCGTGGGGGACTTGGCGCTGGCTTTGGCAGAGGCGTCGGTCGTGGGTGCCGGTTCAGCCGCCTTGTCGTCCACGGCCGGTGTTTGCGGTGCCGCTGGCTTGCCCGGCTGGCTGGCAAACAGCTTTTGCCAGTCCAGTTGCCCGTCGGCTTCGCGCGCTGCCCAGGTTTCCAGTTTCTGGCTGCGGATCTTGCCTACGGTCACCAGCTGCTTTGCCAGATCGACTGATGTTTCGCTCACGTCCAGGCGTTGCAGGCGTACCAGAGGGCGACCGTCTGGCGTGTTCAACGCGAAGGGCGCGACACTGGCCGACACATTGGTCAACTTCAGCTCGGTTTCCTTGGCCAGATTGAGTGTGTATGCCGTGCTGAAATTCAGCACGCCGTCCTCAAGCGCCAGCGGCAACGCATCACGCACGTAAGGCCACCACAGCTTCATCTTGCTGTCGGTGACTTTCAGCGTCCCTTCCGAGGTGATCGGTATCAGGCTGATACGCCCGACCCAGTCGATCTGCCCGCCATCCGGACCTGCCGCGACCAGCGTCATGTCGGCATTGTCTTCGGGTAATGTGCTGAGGTTCTTGAGTTCGAAATTGAGTGTGTCGTAGAGAAATTCGATGGGCTGGCTTGGGCGCATATCCTGAAAGTGAACATAGCCATCGGCCAGTTTTATTTCGTCGATACGCAGCGGGAACGGCTTGCCGGGTGGTTCGTCCTTGGCAGGTTCGCTGGCTGGCAGCTTGAACAGTTGCGCCAGATTGAGCTTGCCTTGCTTGTCGAACAACAGCTCGGTCTTGGGTTTGATCAGCTCGATGCGTTGCAGGTGCAGGGCCCGTGTCCACAGGCTGTCGATTTGCAGGTTGGCATAAAGCTTTTCAAACGCGACCTGTTCCTTGCCCGGTGTGCCGATGTTCAGGCCCCAGAGCGTCAGCTCCAGCGTGTAGGGATTGAATTCCAGGCGTTCAAGCTTCGCCGGCACGGTGGCGTAATTGGCCAATTGCTGATTGGCGATCCGCAGAGCGACACCGGGAAGAATGAAGAACCCCAGCAAGCTGTAGAGCACGATCACAGTCAGCAAGGAGCCAAGTGTGCGTTTCAATCCTCTGGACATGGGCAGCGGCGTCTCTCTCTTTTGGAAGCCCTTGGAGTATGGCATGCCTGTTCGGTTCCCAAGGCACTGCCGTCGCCGCTCGTAGGAACTTTCCGATAGTGCTTTGCGATACCAGCCGCCGGATCAGAGTTGCAGGATCAGCGTTTTCAGGGGTGGCTGATTATCCAGAGACGGGAAGTCCTTGGCAGGAAGCATCTCCTGGCAGTCGCGTACCGGGCGTCCAGCCTTGGTGGCACAGCGTAATACCTGCTCACGCCAGTCCTGCATGCTGACCTTCGCAAGGTTGTTGCAGCAGATCAGCACGCCGCCGTCTGCCGTCGTCAACAGCGCCGGCTTGAGCAGGCTTTGATAGTCGCGCAACAGGTCAACGGTGCCGAACGCACTTTTGGCCCAGGCAGGTGGGTCAAGCAGGACCAGATCATACTGGCGCTGTTGCAGCTTCATGTAGCTGGGCAATTGTTGGCTACGCCGCGCTGCAATCGGCAGCCCCGCCAGTTGGCGGATTGCCGGAAAATAATCCGACTGGATGAACTGCATGGGTGGCAGTTGCGGGTTAAGCGCACCATTCTCTCGACCCACGGCCAGATTACCCTCGGCGAAGTCCAGATTGCACACCTCGCTCGCGCCACCGGCCGCAGCGCTGAGACCGACGCCGCAGGTATAGGCGAAAAGGTTCAGCACGCTTTTGCCGGCGCTGTGCTGTTTGACCCAGCCACGCGTGTTGCGCAGGTCCAGAAACAACAACGGGTCCTGGCCCGCATGTCGGCCACGGACCCGATAGTTGAGCCCCCACTCATGCCCGATATGGTCGGCCAGCGCCGCTTCGTCAGCCTTGTAGACCGTATCCTGGCGATCCACGCGTGAGTTGCCTTGCGAGCGATCGTTATAGACCAGCAGCGTTTCCAGTCCCAGTCGTGTGTTGACTTGCTCGTGCAGCGCAAGCAATGCATCGCGATCCAGGCGGGTGTGGAAGCTTTGTACCAGCAACTGCGGGCCGTAGCGGTCGATGGTCAGCCCGCTGGCGCCTTCCTGACTTCCGTGAAACAGCCGATAGCAGTCCGTGCCCTGCTGATGCAGTTCGCCCAGCAACGATTGACGATTATCGAGGGCGACGCTGAGCGCCTGATTCAAGGAAGACATGCTAAGCGCCTCGGGCTGGAATAAGGCGCGGGAGTTTAACAGCTAGCGGGCGCTGAAGGTTTTTGGCGTCAGGTGCGTTATTCCGGCCCTGTGTTGTCATACAGCGCCAACATTCCCCTGCTAAGGTACTTTTTTGCCTGTCAGCGAGGGGATAACCGTGAGCCAGTTCGATCTCAAGCGTCGCCGTGTCATCCAGGCCGTGGGGGCCGGTTTGCTGTTGCCGGGGCTTGCGCCTGCGGTGATCGCTTCGGTGCAGGACCGCCCGAAAATGGTCGATGGTGTGCAGTCCGGAGATGTGCTCGGCGACAAGGCCATGGTCTGGAGCCGCAGCGACCGGCCTTCACGGATGGTGGTCGAATGGGACACACGCAGTATGTTTACTCAGCCACGGCGCGTGGTCTCGGCGCTCGCCGATCCGCGTACCGACTTCACCGCGCGGGTCGAGTTGAGCGGGCTGCCGGTCGATCAGGCGATTTTCTACCGCGTCTCGTTCGAGGATGCTCAGAGCGGTGTCGCCAGCGAGCCCTGGTTCGGCCATCTGCGCAGCACGCCCCAACAGCGTCGTGACATCCGCTTCGTCTGGAGTGGTGACACGGTGGGGCAGGGCTTCGGTATCAACCCTGACGTTGGTGGCATGCGTATCTATGAGGCGATGCGCTTGCGCTTGCCGGACTTTTTTATCCACAGCGGTGACACCATTTACGCCGACGGGCCAGTGCCCGAGCAGATCACCACGGAAGGCGGGCGGATCTGGCGCAACCTGACCACCGAAGCGAAAAGCAAGGTGGCGGAGACCCTCGACGAGTACCGAGGCAATTACCGCTATAACCTGATGGATGAAAATCTGCGCCGCTTCAACGCAGAAGTGCCGCAGATCTGGCAATGGGATGACCACGAAGTCACCAACAACTGGTCGCCCAGCAAGCAGCTTGATGAGCGTTACAAGGTCAAGGATATCCAGCTGCTGTCCTCGCGTGCCCGCCAGGCTTATCTGGAGTACGCGCCGCTGCGCTTGCAGCAAGCCGACAATGGCGGACGCATTTATCGCAAGATTCCCTACGGTCCGATGCTCGACGTTTTTGTCCTCGATATGCGCAGCTACCGCGACGGCAATGATGCCAATCTGGCCGAAAAACCGGGTCCGACCACCGCATTTCTTGGTCGTGAGCAACTTGACTGGCTCAAGCGCGAACTCAATGCGTCGCGCGCGCAATGGAAGGTCATTGTTGCTGACATGCCCATCGGCCTTGGCGTACCGGATGGCGAGGTGAGCCCCGGTGTGGCGCGCTGGGAAGCCATCGCCAACGGCAATGACGGACCGGCGCTTGGCCGCGAGCTGGAGGTTGCCGAATTGCTGGCGTACCTGCGCGCGCAGAAGATTCGCGACTGTGTCTGGCTGACGGCCGATGTCCATTACTGCGCCGCGCATCATTACCAGCCGGATCGTGCCGTGTTTCAGGACTTCGACCCGTTCTGGGAATTCGTCGCCGGGCCGCTGAATGCGGGCAGCTTCGGTCCCAATGTACTGGACAAGACGTTCGGTCCGGAACTGGTGTTCCAGAAGGCGCCCCCTGCACAGAACACCTCGCCTTTTGCGGGTTATCAGTTCTTTGGCGAAGTGAATATCGACGGGCAGACCGGCGAGATGTCTGTTGCCCTGCGCGATCTTGATGGCGTTTCAGTGTTCGAGCGCAAATTGCAGCCGACCGTGGAGATTAGCCGCATTGTCTGACAGAGAATCGGGGTTGTTCAGGTAACCCTTTCGGAAATTCCTTGCAACATGCTTGTCGTGTGTGGCCTATCATGAGCTACCTAACGACGGGACCGGGTGTGTTGCATGCTGGCTATTTTTCTCCAAACCCTGAACATCACCGCCCCGGTGTTTGCCATGCTGTTTCTGGGCGTATTGCTCAAACGCATCGGTGCTATCAACGACGGGTTTATCGTCGCGGCTTCCGGGCTGGTGTTCAACGTCACGATGCCTGCGCTGCTGTTTCTGGGCATCATTCACGCTGATTTGCGCGCGGCTCTGCAACCCGGACTGCTCATCTTTTTCAGTGTCGCGACGCTACTGAGTTTCGCATTCGCCTGGGGCTGGGCGATCTGGCGCTGCCCGCAAGAAGAGCGTGGCGTTTACGTTCAGGGCGCGTTCCGTGGCAACAACGGGGTAATCGGCCTGGCGCTGGCGGCGAGCATGTACGGCCCTTATGGCATTTCGTTGGGGGCGATTCTGGCCGCGCTGGTCATCGTCTTCTACAACACGTTGTCGACAATTGTGCTGGCGGTTTACAGCCCGGTGATCAAGTCCGACCCCTGGAGCGTGTTCAAAAGTGTGCTGGCCAACCCGCTGATCATCAGCGTCATCATCGCATCGCCTTTCGCTTACTTCAGCATAGGCCTGCCCAGGTGGCTGGAGACGTCCGGCAGTTATCTGGCGCAAATGACCCTGCCGCTGGCGCTGATCTGCATCGGCGGCACGCTGTCGCTGGCCTCGCTGCGTAAAAGTGGCAGTCTGGCGATCAGTGCCAGCGTCATGAAAATGATCACGCTGCCGCTGCTCTGCACGCTGGCCGCCTGGCTGGTCGGTTTTCGCGGCGCGGAACTGGGCATTCTGTTCCTTTACTTCGCGAGCCCGACGGCCGCTGCCAGCTACATCATGGCGCGCACCGCCAACGGCAACTACGAACTGGCCGCCGCGATCATCGTCATCACCACACTGGCCGCAGCGGTCACCACCAACGTGGGAATTTTCATTCTGCAATGGGGCGGCTGGATCTAGTCCGGCTTTACGTAGCTGTCGATGACTTCCTGTGCTGCACGGAACGCGTCGATGGCTGCTGGCACGCCGGCATAGACCGCGCAGTGCAGCAGCGCCTCGCGAATTTCCTCCACCGTGCAACCGTTGTTCAGTGCTCCACGAACATGGCCCTTTAGCTCTTGCGGGCATTTCAGGGCGGTGAGGGTGGCCAGGGTGATCAGGCTGCGGGTTTTCAGCGGCAAACCCTCACGACTCCAGACGCTGCCCCAGGCGTGCTCGTTGACGAAGTCCTGCAGCGGCTGGCTGAACTCGGTTGCGTTACCCAGCGCACGGTCGACGTAGACATCGCCCATTACCTGACGACGGATCTGCTCGCCTTCGCTGATTGTCTTGTCTGTCATGGCATTCCCCTTGTATCGATGCGGATTGAGGTCAGTGCTGGCGTCGCCAGGCGCGGATCGTGCCCCAGGCAACAACAACGCCGAGCACAGGCAGAACCAGAGTAAGCATTTTTGTCTCGAGCCTTTCGGCCAGTGCCATTCCAGTGCTGATCGCCAGAATATGCAGCCCGTAAGTCAGGTACAAGGACAGCAAAAACAACCCTTCCATGCGGTCTATCCGGTAGCCGGAATAGAACAGCGGCACACAAAGCAGCGAAACACCGAGCATGATCGGCAGGTCGAACACCATTGCATTCGGCGAGATCGTCAGCGGCACCGGGGCGAACAGTGCAGTCACTCCCAATACCCCCAGCAGGTTGAACAGATTGCTGCCGATCACATTCCCCACTGCAATATCCCGTTCGCCACGAAACGCCGCGATCAGCGAGGTCATCAGGGCAGGCAGTGAGGTGCCGATGGCGATGATGGTCAGGCCGACGATGCGCTCGGAAAGCCCCAGATGGATGGCGATCACGACCGACGCGTCAACCAGCAAGTGCCCGCCAGCGGTCAGCAGCAGCAAGCCTGCGGCAAGCATGAGGATGCGCGTGAAGGTGCGTGGTTTCTCTGTTGTTTCGGCATGGCCGTGGCGCGGCGTGTGACCGCCCTGGCGGATGATGACAATCAGGCAGACCAGCAAACCTGCAAGCAGCAGTGCACCGTCAAATTTGCTGAATTCGCCGTTCCATGACAGGCCGATGGCCAGCAGGCAGGCACCGATCATCAGCGGAATATCGATGTGCAGCACCTGGCGGGCAACGCGTAACGGGATGATCAGCGCGCATAGGCCAAGAATCACCAGGACATTGAAGATGTTGCCACCGATGACGCTGCCTACGGCGATGTCGGTGTTATCGGCAAACGCAGCTTGCAGGCTTACCGCCATTTGCGGCGCGCTGGTGCCCATCGCCACCACGGTCAGGCCAATGAGCAATGGCCTGACCTTGAAAATCGCCGCCAGATGCACTGCCGCACGCACTGAAAGTTCTGCCCCGATCAGCAGCAATAGCAGGCCGCTGAACATTTGAATGAGCGCGGGGGCGGGCAGGGCCGATAGCTGGAGAATACGAATGTCCTTGTTAGTGTTGAACGGGATTAAGGCTAATCAAGGGCCTGAACACGCACTGGCGCGGTGCCGCTACGCAGCATACCCAGTTGTTCGGCTGCTTCGCGAGAGACATCGATCAAACGACCACGCGTGTGAGGGCCGCGATCATTGATGCGTACGACCACTGACCTGTCGTTGTCCAGGTTAGTGACCTTGACGCGCGTGCCGAATGGCAACTGCCTGTGGGCGGCAGTCAGGGCGTTCTGATTGAAGGGTTCGCCACTGGCTGTGCGATTGCCATGATGGCGGGCACCGTAATAAGCGGCTGTGCCGGTCTCGTCATAACCGTGAGGGTCGATGATGTGATTGGCGCAGCCTGCCAGTAACGTCAGCAGGCTGCAGGCAAAAATAAGGCGGCGCATGGGTTGGGTTCCTGAGTGCCGGAGTAGGTGTGGTTGACTCTCATGCCAATCCTCCATGCTGGCATGCGTCACAACTCGGTGTTGCAGCGCGCACGCAACAGCGGACGCAGAGCTTCCAGAACGGCGCCCCCACGCTGGAACGTGAAGAACGATAGGCGCGCGCGAGAACACCTATCGTGCCAATGCTCCGCGTTGGCATGCATTTCGTGACGCTCCGCGTCACAACTTGGTGTTGCACCGCGTGCTCGGTATCAGCCCTCCAGCTTGGCCTTCAGCAACTCGTTGACCTGCTGCGGGTTGGCCTTGCCTTTGGAGGCTTTCATTGCCTGACCGACGAAGAAACCGAACATCTTGCCGCGCTTGGCTTCATCGGCGGCGCGATATTGTTCGACCTGCTCCGCATTGGCAGCCAGCATCTCGTCGAGCATCGATTCGATGGCACCGCTGTCGGTTACCTGCTTCAGGCCGCGCTTGTCGATGACTTCATCGGCACTGCCTTCGCCATTGGCCATCGCCTCGAAAACCATTTTCGCGATCTTGCCGGAAATGGTGTTGTCGGTGATGCGCTTGAGCATGCCGCCCAGTTGCTCGGCACTGACCGGCGACTGTTCGATTTCCAGGCCCTGTTTGTTCAGCAGGCTGCCCAGTTCGACCATGACCCAGTTGGCGGCCAGCTTGGCGTCACCGCTGATGCTGACCACCTGCTCGAAGTAGTCGGCCTGCTCGCGGCTGGAGGCCAGCACACTGGCATCGTAGGTCGACAGGCCGAACTGGCTCTGGAAACGTTCGCGCTTCTGCGGCGGCAGTTCCGGCAATGTGGCGCGGGTTTCTTCGAGGAACGAATCCTCGATGATCACCGGCAACAGGTCCGGGTCGGGGAAGTAGCGGTAGTCGTTGGCTTCCTCCTTGCTGCGCATGGCGCGGGTTTCGTTGGTGTTCGGATCGTACAGGCGGGTCTGCTGGATAACCTTGCCACCGTCTTCGATCAGATCGATCTGGCGCTGGATCTCGCTGTTGATCGCCTTCTCGATGAAGCGGAACGAGTTGACGTTCTTGATCTCGCAACGTGTGCCGAACTCGACCTGGCCCTTCGGGCGAATCGACACGTTGCAGTCGCAACGCAACGAGCCTTCGGCCATATTGCCGTCACAGATGCCCAGATAACGGACAATCGCATGAATGGCTTTTACATAGGCCACGGCTTCCTTGGCACTGCGCATGTCCGGCTCGGAAACGATTTCCAGCAGCGGCGTGCCGGCACGGTTCAGGTCGATACCGGTCATGCCCTGGAAGTCTCCGTGCAGGCTTTTGCCTGCATCTTCCTCAAGGTGCGCGCGGGTGATGCCGATGCGCTTGACTGTGCCGTCTTCCAGCGTGATGTCCAGGTGGCCCTTGCCGACAATCGGCAGCTCCATCTGGCTGATCTGGTAGCCCTTGGGCAGGTCGGGGTATAAGTAGTTCTTGCGGGCAAACACGTTGTGCTGGCCGATTTCGGCATCCACCGCCAGGCCGAACTTGACGGCCATGCGCACGGCTTCCTTGTTCAGCACCGGCAGAACGCCGGGCATGCCCAGATCGACGAGGCTGGCCTGGGTGTTGGGCTCGGAGCCGAACGTAGTGGCGCTACCGGAAAAAATCTTTGATTGGGTCGAAAGCTGGGTATGAATCTCCAGCCCGATGACGACTTCCCATTGCATGTGTTTCTCCTCAGAAGCCTTCAGGTGCGCGAGTGTGCCAGTCGGTGACTTGCTGATACTGATGCGCCACATTCAAGAGACGGCCTTCCTGGAAATACGGAGCGAGCAACTGCACGCCGACCGGCAGGCCATCGACAAAGCCTGCGGGCATGGACAAGCCGGGCAGGCCCGCCAGGTTGGCGGTGATGGTGTAGAAGTCTTCCAGGTATTCGGCAATCGGATCGTTGGTCTTGGCGCCGATTTTCCAGGCCGGGTTGGGCGTGGTCGGGCCGAGGATTACGTCGACTTCGGCAAATGCACTCATGAAATCGTTCTTGATCAGGCGACGGATCTTCTGCGCTTGCAGGTAGTAAGCGTCGTAGTAGCCCGCCGACAGCGCATAGGCGCCGACCATGATGCGGCGCTGGACTTCCGGGCCAAAGCCTTCGGCGCGGGAACGCTTGTACAGGTCGGTCAGGTCTTTCGGGTCTTCGCAGCGGTAGCCGAAACGCACGCCGTCGAAACGCGACAGGTTGGACGAGGCCTCAGCCGGCGCGATGACGTAGTAGGCCGGGATTGCGTGTTGCAGGTTTGGCAGGCTGACCTCCTTGACGACCGCACCGAGTTTTTCCAGCTCCTTGACGCTTTCATGCACCAATTGCGCGATGCGCGGGTCCAGGCCTGCGCTGAAATACTCTTTCGGCACGCCAATACGCAGGCCCTTGAGTGAGGTGTTGAGGCTGGCTGAGTAGTCCGGAACCGGCTCGTCGATGCTGGTCGAGTCCTGCGGGTCGAAGCCGGCCATGCCTTGCAGCAGCAGTGCGCAATCTTCGGCGGTGCGCGCCATTGGCCCTGCCTGATCGAGGCTTGAAGCGTAGGCAATCATGCCCCAGCGCGACACACGACCGTAAGTAGGCTTGAGGCCGGTGAGGTTGGTCAGTGCCGCAGGCTGGCGAATCGAGCCGCCGGTGTCGGTGCCGGTTGCGGCAGGCAGCAGGCGTGCAGCAACCGCCGCTGCCGAACCACCGGACGAGCCACCGGGCACGCATTCCAGATTCCACGGGTTTTTCACCGCGCCGTAATGGCTGGATTCGTTGGCCGAACCCATGGCGAATTCGTCCATGTTGGTCTTGCCCAGCGTTACCGTGCCTGCCGAAGCCAGTTTCGACACAACCGTGGCGTCATACGGCGCCTTGAAGTTGTCGAGCATCCGGGAGCCGCAACTGGTACGGATGCCTTGGGTGCAGAACAGGTCCTTGTGCGCCAGCGGGGCGCCGAGCAGCGGGCCGTTCTCACCGGCGGCGCGCCGAGCGTCTGCAGCCTGGGCCTGAGTGATGGCCAGGTCTTCGGTGAGGCTGATGAAGCTGTTGAGCTGCGGGTCGAGCGTCGCGATACGCGACAGCAGAACGCGGGTCAGCTCTTCAGAAGAAAACTTTTTTTCGGCGAGTCCGCGAGCGATCTCGGCCAGAGTCATTTGATGCATGCAGGCGCTTTCCCTTACTCGATGACTTTCGGAACCAGATAGAGGCCGTCTTGGACCGCTGGTGCGATGGCTTGGTAAGTGTCACGACGATTTCGCTCGGTGACGGCGTCTTCGCGCAGGCGCTGGGTGGCTTCCAGCGGATGGGCCAGAGGTTCGATGCCAGTGGTGTCGACCGCTTGCATCTGATCGACCAGTCCGAGAATGCTGTTAAGTGCTTCGGTGGTACGCGGGATATCGGCGTCATTGAGACCCAGTCGGGCCAGATGAGCGATCTTTTCCACGTCGGAGCGTTCAAGCGCCATGGGGTATCTCCAGTGGAATGCTTATGGATTTGCTTTGTTGCCAATTGCGGAACACTATCGCGTTATTACTGTCTCAAGCCGCTAACGTCGAGGGTCATGTTCGGAAAACCGCCAATTTAGCATATTGGCTCCTTGCCCAAAATCCCTGTCGTTGTTAGAGTTTGCCGCACTTTTTTTACCACGCGTTCCCTAGGGTCCCTTTCCCATGTTCAAGAAACTGCGTGGCATGTTTTCCAGTGATCTATCCATCGACCTGGGCACTGCCAACACCCTTATCTACGTGCGTGAGCGCGGTATCGTTCTGAATGAACCCTCTGTCGTTGCCATTCGTACTCACGGCAACCAGAAGAGTGTCGTGGCCGTCGGTACCGAAGCCAAGCGCATGCTGGGCCGTACTCCAGGCAACATCGCAGCCATTCGTCCAATGAAAGACGGCGTTATCGCCGACTTCAGCGTCTGCGAAAAAATGTTGCAGTACTTCATCAACAAGGTCCACGAAAACAGCTTTCTGCAGCCCAGCCCTCGTGTGCTGATCTGCGTTCCGTGCAAATCCACCCAGGTTGAGCGTCGTGCCATTCGCGAATCTGCCCTGGGTGCAGGTGCACGCGAAGTATTCCTGATCGAAGAGCCAATGGCTGCTGCAATCGGTGCCGGTCTGCCGGTGGAAGAAGCTCGCGGTTCGATGGTTGTCGACATCGGCGGCGGCACCACCGAGATCGCGCTGATTTCCCTGAACGGTGTGGTGTATGCCGAATCCGTACGTGTAGGCGGCGACCGTTTCGATGAAGCGATCATCACCTATGTGCGTCGTAACTACGGCAGCCTGATCGGCGAATCCACCGCCGAGCGCATCAAGCAGGAAATCGGTACGGCCTACCCGGGCGGTGAAGTGCGTGAAGTCGACGTCCGCGGCCGCAACCTGGCTGAAGGCGTGCCACGTGCGTTCACCCTGAACTCCAACGAAGTGCTTGAAGCGCTTCAAGAGTCATTGGCGACCATCGTTCAGGCGGTCAAGAGCGCTCTGGAGCAGTCGCCTCCGGAACTGGCCTCGGACATCGCCGAGCGTGGTCTGGTCCTGACCGGTGGCGGTGCATTGCTGCGTGATCTGGACAAATTGCTGGCTCAGGAAACAGGTCTGCCGGTGATCGTTGCCGAAGACCCGCTGACCTGCGTAGCCCGCGGCGGTGGCCGTGCGCTGGAAATGATGGATAAGCACACCATGGATCTGCTCTCCAGCGAGTAATTCGCCGGAGTGCCTTTCACGGAGTCTTTTGTATGCAGGTGGCGTATGTGCTACCTGTATGCATCGTGCTGACACCGAAACAGGGTGCCTATCTCTTTCATTTGTCCAGGCCGGTTACATACCGCATGAATAATTGCCAATCGAAGTTCGATCCAACGATCGCATGCCCCGGAGGAGCGGCCTATTAAACCGCTTTTCGCAAAAGGCCCTTCGCTGGGCGTACGTCTGCTGGTGCTGGCCGTTCTGTCGGTTGCGTTGATGGTTGTCGACGCCCGCTTTACGATCCTCAAGCCCGTGCGCAGCCAGATGTCGATGGTGCTCATGCAGTCCTACTGGATCGTTGATCTGCCACAACGTTTGTATCAAGGCGTTGCCAGTCAGTTCGGCAGCCGCACAGAGCTGATCGCCGAAAACGAAAAACTCAAGACCGAAGCGTTGCTCCTGCAAGGTCGCTTGCAAAAGCTGGCGGCACTGACCGAGCAGAACGTTCGTTTGCGTGAGTTGCTGAACTCTTCTGCGCTGGTCAACGAAAAGGTCGAGGTCGCCGAGTTGATCGGCATGGACCCGAACCCCTTCACCCATCGCATCATCATCAACAAGGGCGAGCGCGACGGCGTTGTGCTGGGCCAGCCGGTGCTCGATGCGCGTGGCCTGATGGGCCAGGTTGTCGAGCTGATGCCGTACACCTCGCGGGTCCTGCTGCTGACTGATACGACCCACAGCATTCCGGTGCAGGTGAATCGCAACGGCCTGCGTGCTATCGCCAGCGGCACCGGCAACCCTGAACGGCTTGAGCTTCGGCATGTGGCAGATACTGCCGACATCAAAGAGGGTGATCTGCTGGTCAGTTCCGGCCTGGGGCAGCGCTTCCCGGCTGGCTACCCGGTGGCTACGGTTAAGGAAGTGATTCACGACTCCGGCCAGCCGTTCGCAATCGTGCGTGCCGTGCCAACCGCCGCATTGAATCGCAGCCGTTATCTGCTGCTGGTGTTCTCGGACGGTCGTTCGCCGGAAGAGCGGGCTGCCGACGCGGCGCAAGCGCAGGAATCCATCGACAAGGGTATCGAGCCTTCAGTGATGGCGACCCTGCCGCCGCCGACACCTGCTTTCCCGATGTGGCCGCAAGCAACTGTTCCGGTATTCCCGGGCAGCACTGCAACGCACAAGCCTGCTGCGCAATCGACAACGCCTGCGCCGGCTGCAGCGCCTGTGACACCGGCAAGGCCTGCCGCCCGGCCTGCTGCTTCACAGCCGCCTGCTTCAAGACCTTCCACTGCTCGGGAGCCTATCGATGGTTAGTCATGTTTCCGGGCGCAATGGCTGGGTGGTCTGGCTGACGTTTGCGATCGGTCTGTTGCTGAGCGTTTCGCCGCTGCCGCAATTCATGGAAATCTTCCGGCCCTTGTGGCTGGCCCTGTTGCTGACCTTCTGGGTTCTGGCGCTGCCGCACAAATATGGTATGACCACTGCGTGGATACTGGGGCTGATGGAAGATGTGCTGTATGGCACATTGCTTGGCCAGAATGCGCTGATCCTCAGCCTGATCACGTTTCTGGTGATGTCCCTGCAGCAGCGTATGCGTATGTTCCCCATGTGGCAGCAATGTCTGGTGCTGTTGGTCGTATTCGGTCTGGCGCAGCTTGCGCAGCTCTGGCTGAGTGCATTGACCGGCAACCGTCAGCCTACGCTGGCGCTGGTTCTACCCGCGCTGGTCAGTGCCCTGTTGTGGCCCTGGATCAGCTATGGCCTGCGTGGATTGCGCAAACGTTTGAAAATCAATTAAGCGCAAGGTGAGCGCGACGCCCCGCTGCGTCCCTGGCGCTCACCCGAACAGACACGGAGATGTCCTTATGCCCTCGCTTTATCTGGCTTCTGGCTTCTGGCTTCTGGCTCGCCGCGCCGCCGCGAACTTCTGACTCAGATCGGTGTGTCCTTTACCGTACTGAACGCTCAGATTGACGAAACTCCCTTCGACCACGAAACCCCGGCTGCCTATGTCGAGCGTCTTGCGCTCGGCAAGGCCCAGGCCGGGCTGTCTGTGCTGGTGGCCGAACAACAGGCCTGCGTGATGGGCGCTGACACGGCGGTGGTGCTTGATGGGCGCATTCTCGGCAAGCTGGCCGATGAGGCGGATGCTCTGGCCATGCTGACGGCCCTGTCCGGGCGCGAGCACGAAGTGATGACCGCCGTCGCGCTGAGTGATCGGCATCGCAGTGAAACCCGTATTGTGACCAGTCGCGTGCGCTTTCGCCCGATTCAACCCCACGAGGCCCAAGCCTACTGGGCCAGTGGCGAGCCTGCCGACAAGGCCGGAGGCTATGCCATTCAAGGGCTGGCGGCGATTTTCGTCGAGGGCCTGCAAGGCAGCTATTCTGGGGTGGTTGGTCTGCCTCTGTGTGAAACCGCAGAACTGCTTGGCCATTTCGGCATACCCTGCTGGCAATGCCTGGAAGGTGACGAGTCATGAGTGAAGAGATCCTGATCAACATCACCCCGATGGAATCACGGGTGGCAGTGGTAGAAAACGGTGTTCTGCAAGAGGTGCACGTCGAGCGTACCCAGCGCCGCGGCATCGTCGGCAATATCTACAAAGGCAAGGTAGTGCGGGTGCTTCCCGGCATGCAGGCGGCGTTCATCGATATCGGTCTGGACCGCGCTGCATTCATTCATGCCTCGGAAATATCCATGCGTGAAGGGCCTGCCGTCGAGAGCATTGCGTCGCTGGTGCATGACGGCCAGAGCCTTGTGGTGCAAGTCACCAAGGACCCCATCGGCAGCAAAGGCGCGCGGCTGACTACCCAGCTCTCCATTCCGTCACGGTATCTGGTGTACATGCCGCGCACTGCGCATGTAGGCATTTCCCTGAAAATCGAGGACGAGGCAGAGCGTGAACGACTGAAAAAAGTTGTCAGCGATTGTGTCGCCCTGGAAGGTATCAAAGAGGCCGGAGGCTTTATTCTGCGTACCGCGGCCGAGGGTGCCGGTGCTGATGAAATCCTCATGGATATCCGCTATCTGCGCAGGCTCTGGGATCAGATCGGCGAGCAGATCAAGACCGTCAGCCCGCCCACGGTGATTTACGAGGACCTGGGCCTGGCCCTGCGTACCTTGCGTGACCTGGTCAGCCCGCGCATCGAGAAAATCCGCATCGACTCGCGGGAAACCTTTCAGAAGACCACCCAGTTCGTGGCCGAGCTGATGCCGGAAATTGCCGACAGGCTGGAGCATTATCCGGGCGAACGGCCGATCTTCGACCTCTATGGGGTCGAGGATGAAATCCAGAAAGCCCTCGAACGAAAGGTGCCGCTCAAGTCCGGTGGTTATCTGGTGGTCGATCCGGCCGAGGCGATGAGCACCATCGACGTCAATACCGGTGCGTTTGTGGGGCATCGCAACCTTGAAGAAACCATCTTCAAAACCAACCTGGAAGCCGCTACAGCCATTGCCCGTCAGCTGCGCCTGCGCAATCTGGGCGGCATCATCATTATCGATTTCATCGACATGGAAGACGGTGAGCACCAGCGTCAGGTGTTACGCACACTGGAGAAGCAGCTGGAGCGCGATCACGCCAAGACCAATATCATCGGTATCACCGAGCTTGGCCTGGTGCAGATGACCCGCAAGCGCACCCGTGAAAGTCTTGAGCAAGTGCTCTGCGAGCCCTGCCATTGCTGCGCGGGTCGGGGCAAGCTGAAAACCCCCGAGACCATTTGCTATGAAATCTTTCGCGAGATCCTGCGAGAAGCCCGAGCCTATCAGGCGGTGGGTTATCGGGTTCTGGCCAATCAGCGCGTGGTCGATCGCTTGCTCGACGAGGAGTCGGGCAATGTGGCTGAACTGGAGAGCTTCATTGGCCGGACCATCCGTTTTCAGGTAGAAACCATGTACTCGCAGGAACAATACGACGTGGTGCTGCTCTGAGGGTGCTGATCGTTTGAAATATGATGACAAGTGCCCTTCGGGTTTCTGGCAGGTATGCCGTTTTATCGAGAATGATGCGTGGGAAATGAGCAAAACCTGTACCTGAACGCACCTGCACACCTGAGCCGGAATCGATTCGCCGATTCCGCTGCTTGTATCCCTCAGCGGAGGGCATCCTGAGATGGGTCGTCTTCCTCGCCTTGTTGCAACCCTGACTCGTTGGGGGCTGAGCCTGTGCGCACTGGTTTTGGTGCTCGCGGCGTTGTACGTAAGCCTCGGGCGTCAGCTCACGCCGCTGGTTGCCGAATACCGTGTCGATGTGGAAACCAGGGCCAGCAGCGCGCTGGGCATGCCGTTGAGCATTGGCAGTCTGGAAGGCAGCTGGAGCCGGTTTGCCCCGGTTTTTCTGGCTCACGACGTCATGGTCGGAGAGGGTTCCAGTGCTGTGCGTCTTGATCGTGTAAGGGTTGTTCCCGGCCTCTGGGAAAGCCTGCTGGCGCGTCAAGTGCGCATCGCTCATCTCGAGGTGGACGGCCTGCAGTTCATGCTCAGGCAGGACAAGGAGGGCAACTGGTCGGTACAGGGCTTGCCAGTGCGCAACGACAGCCCGTTCGACCCCGGGCAAGTGCTTGAGCAGATGCAGATGGTCTCGCACTTGTCGCTGCTCGACAGCCAGGTCACTGTGCAACCGTTTGACGCCGCGCCGCTGACCCTGACCTATGTAAACCTCAGTCTGGCCACAGGCAGTTATCACCAGCGCCTTGATGCACGCCTGACGCTGCCGGATGGCCAGCCGTTTGCCCTGAATGTGCGTTCACGTATCCAGGCCAGTCAGTGGAAGGACGGCGAGGCAGATATCTACGCCAGCCTGCCGCAAAGCGACTGGGCCAGGTGGTTGCCAAAAAGCCTCACCCGGGAATGGACACTGTCGAAGCTGCAGGCCGGTGGCGAGCTGTGGATGAACTGGGGCAAGGGCACTCTGCAAAGCGCGACTGCGCGGCTTAATGCGCCGCATGTCAAAAGCGTTTATGCCGGTCGCAAACCCTCGACTGTCGACAACCTCGCGCTCAACGCCTGGTTTGCGCGCACTGACACAGGTTTCGACCTGAACCTCGATTCACTGGCGATGAGCCTGGGCGACAAGCGCTGGGAAAGCCGCCTGCAACTCACGCAAACCGCTGCGACGCCCGACAGCGAAGAACTCTGGCATGTGCAGGCCGATCGCCTGGACCTGACGCCGCTCACGCCGCTTATTGATTCCCTCGCGCCGTTGCCGGAGAAAGCCATGGCAGTGGTCGACGGTCTCAAGGTGACAGGCGGGCTGCGTAACGTGTTGCTGGATTACCGGCCACAGGCAACCGGCGACAAGCGCCTGAGCTTTGCCGCCAATCTGGACAAAGTGGGGTTCAACGCCTATCGCGGGGCCCCGGCGGCCGGAAATGTCACCGGGGCCATCAGCGGCGATCTGGGCCAGGGCGAACTGCGGCTCGACACCAATGACTTTATGCTTCATCTGGACCCTATCTTCGCCAAGCCCTGGCGCTACCAGAAGGCCAATGCCCGTCTGACCTGGAAGCTCGATGATCAGGCATTCACCCTGATCGCGCCGTATATCAAGGTGCTCGGCGACGAAGGCAAGATCGCGGCAGACTTTCTGATCAGGATTCATCTCAGCCATGAGCAGGAAGACTACATGGACCTGCGGGTCGGCATGGTCGACGGCGATGGTCGTTACACCAGCAAGTATCTGCCTACAGCCCTCAGTCCCGAGCTTGATCACTGGCTGCGCACCGCCGTGGTGAGTGGTGCGGTCAAGCAGGGTTTCTTTCAGTATCAAGGGTCGCTGAACAAGAGTTCGCCCGACACCGCGCGCGTCATCAGCCTGTTTTTCGATGTCAGCAACGCAACGCTGGCGTTCCAGCCGGGCTGGCCTTCGTTGACCGGAGTCGACGGCAAGGTTTACGTCGAAAACAGCGGCGTGCGAGTCAAGGCAAGCAAAGGGCAGTTGCTCGATACCAAAGTAAGCAACGTGCTGGTCAATATTCCCCACGTCCCGGCAGGTCAGGACAGCCACCTGCTGGTCGATGGCAGCTTCTCCGGCAATCTGATCGATGGCCTGAAGATTCTCCAGCAAGCGCCCATCGGCACGGCCAGCACGTTTGCCGGCTGGACCGGCGAAGGTCCGCTGGATGGCAAGCTGAAGCTGGATATTCCGCTGGCCAAGGGCGTCGAGCCAAAGGTTGTGGTGGATTTCAGTACCGACAATGCGCGTTTGAAACTGGCTGACCCGGTGCTGGAATTGACTCGCCTCAAGGGCGATTTCCGCTTTGACAGCGCCAAAGGGCTGAGCGGCAAGGGCATCAAGGCGCAGGCATTTGATCGTCCCGTGACCGCAGAAATCGCTGCCGAAGGCAAGCCAGGCGACAACGTGACATGCATTGTGGCAAACGGGCAGATCACCGTGAAGCGGCTGACCGACTGGCTGAGCGTTACCCAGCCACTGCCGGTGTCGGGTGACTTGCCGTATCAGCTGCAATTGACTCTGGACAGCAAGGACAGCCCACTGGTGATCAACTCCACGCTCAAGGGCGTGGCAATCGATCTGCCTGCACCGTTTGGCAAGACTGCCGAGGAGGAGCGTCCCAGCGAGTTCCGTATGACCCTGCAAGGCGCGGAGCGCAGGCTTGGCGCGGCGTATAACGATCAGGCCAACTTTGCTTTTGCCGCACCGAATGGCAAGTTTGCCGACGGTCGCGGTGAGCTATATCTGGGGCGCGGCGGGGCGATAGTGCCGGACGCCAAAGGGCTGCGGATTCGTGGCGAATTGTCTGAGCTGGACGTAGCGCCCTGGCAGGAGCTGGCTGGACGATATACCGGCAATGATCCGGGCGGCAGCGCAAAACAACTGCTCAACAGCGTCGACCTGCAGATCGGCAAGCTGACGGCGATGGGCACCACGCTGGATAACGTACGTGTTCAATTGCAGCGCAATGCTGCGGCTTGGGCCTTGTCGCTGGACAGCGCGCTGGCCAAGGGCACTGCCGTGCTGCCCGACGCGAAGTCCGCGCCGATCGGTATTAACATGCTCTACGTGCGACTGCCTGCCTCTGATCCGAATGCGGCGGTGGTCGAGAACGCGCCTGACCCTCTGGCGGATATCGACCCGCACAATATTCCTGCGCTGGACGTGAAGATTGCCCAGCTGTTTCAGGGCGACCAGTTACTGGGTGCCTGGTCGCTGAAAACCCGCCCGACGGCGACCGGTATGCGCATGTCCGACCTGAGTCTGGGGCTCAAAGGTATTTTGCTCGAGGGCGATGGTGCCTGGGAGGGCACTCCGGGGTCCAGCAGCAGCTCGTTCAAGGGGCGTGTGGCAGGCAAGAATCTGGCAGACGTGCTCAAGGCCTGGAACTTCGCGCCGACGGTCACCAGTGAAAGTTTCGAAATGAATGTCGACGGACGCTGGCCGGGTTCGCCTGCCTGGGTGGGCCTCAAGCGCTATTCCGGCAGCCTGGATGCGACGTTGAACAGAGGCCAGTTTGTCGAGCTAGAAGGCGGTGCTCAGGCGCTGCGGGTGTTTGGATTGTTGAATTTCAACTCCATCGGCCGTCGCTTGCGCCTGGACTTCTCCGACCTGCTGGGCAAAGGGCTCAGTTACGACCGGGTCAAAGGGCTGCTGGTCGCCAGCGACGGTGTTTATGTGACGCGCAACCCGATTACCCTGACCGGGCCGTCGAGTAATCTTGAGCTCAACGGTACGCTGGACATGGTCCGCGACCGCGTTGATGCGAAGCTGCTGGTGACCTTGCCGGTGACCAACAACCTGCCGATCGCGGCATTGATTGTCGGTGCGCCAGCCATTGGCGGCGCGCTGTTCCTGGTCGACAAGCTGCTGGGCGACAGGGTTGCCCGCTTCGCCAGCGTGCAATACAAGGTCGAAGGGCCCTGGAAAGAGCCGAAGATCACGTTCGACAAGCCATTTGAAAAGCCCCAATAGCGCCGCATGGAGTACAGTGGTGGCCAGGTCATCAAGGAGCGGGTCGCCATGTCCTTTGCTGTGATTCAGATGGTCAGCCAAAGCGATGTCCAGGCTAATCTGGTCAGC
>NZ_LJQT01000157.1:21785-26071 GCF_001400515.1 Pseudomonas meliae
TCTAGCCGCTTGCTGGAGCAGGCAGCCGAAGGTGGCGCGCGGCTCGCGGTGCTGCCCGAAAACTTTGTTGCCATGGGGCGGCGTGACGTGGCCAACATCGGTCGTGCCGAAGCTCATGGGCATGGGCCGATCCTGCCATGGTTGAAACTGGCCGCACGCGACCTCAAGTTATGGATTGTTGCCGGAACCTTGCCACTGCCGCCGGATGAGCGACCCGATGGCAAGGTGACGGCGTGTTCGTTGCTGATCGATGAACACGGTGAGCAGGTGGCCCGGTATGACAAGCTGCATCTGTTTGATGTGGATGTTGCTGACAATCGGGGCCGCTACCGTGAATCCGATGACTATGCTCACGGAAACAATGTGGTGGTGGCCGATACACCTGTAGGGCGCGTGGGGCTGACAGTCTGTTATGACTTGCGCTTCCCCGAGCTGTACACCGCGCTGCGGGAGGCCGGTGCTGAACTGATTACCGCGCCGTCAGCTTTTACTGCGGTAACGGGTGCTGCGCACTGGGACATTCTGATCCGGGCGCGCGCCATCGAAACCCAGTGTTACGTGCTGGCGGCGGCACAGGGCGGGGTCCATCCGGGGCCTCGCGAGACTTACGGGCACGCGGCCATCGTTGATCCATGGGGCCGCGTACTGGCCGAGCAGGCACAGGGTGAAGCCGTGCTGCTGGCCAGGCGCGACAGTGAAGAACAGGCGTCCATACGGGCGCGGATGCCGGTGTCCAGTCACCGGCGCTTTTTTTCGCAGGACGCCATGCGGCCTGCTTCGGAGTGAATATGAGTGATCAACACCTTCTGGCCCCTGGTGGCCTGAGCCTCGACAGCCTGCAATCGGTGCTCGGAGAGCTTGCCGGGCCGGGTATCGACGCGGCTGATCTGTATTTTCAGGGCATGATCTCCGAGTCCTGGTCGCTCGAAGACGGCATCGTCAAGGAAGGCAGTTTCAATCTCGATCAAGGCGTGGGCGTGCGTGCTCAATCGGGCGAAAAGACTGGTTTCGCTTACAGCAATGCCATCACTGAGGACGCACTGCGCACCGCTGCCCGTGCTGCCCGTTCCATCTCCCGCGCTGGGCAGAATGGCCGGGTGCAGGCTTTTACCTCGCAGGATGTGGCCCAGTTGTACGCCCCGGATAATCCTCTGGAAGTGCTGAGCCGCGCCGAGAAGGTCGAACTGCTCAAACGCATTGACGTCGCGACGCGCGCGCTGGACTCGCGTATCCAGCAGGTGTCTGTGAGCATGGCCGGTGTCTGGGAGCGCATTCTGGTGGCCGCAGCCGATGGCAGTCTGGCCGCCGATGTGCGTCCGCTGGTGCGCTTCAACGTCAGTGTCATCGTCGAGCAGAACGGCCGCCGCGAGCGGGGCGGGCATGGCGGTGGCGGGCGTACGGACTACCGTTATTTTCTGACCGATGATCGTGCCATGGGCTACGCGCGTGAAGCGCTGCGTCAGGCGCTGGTCAACCTGGAAGCGATTCCTGCTCCGGCAGGCACATTGCCGGTGGTGCTGGGTTCCGGTTGGTCAGGCGTGCTGCTGCACGAGGCGGTTGGTCACGGCCTTGAAGGTGACTTCAATCGCAAGGGCAGTTCGGCTTACAGCGGGCGCATGGGCGAGATGGTTGCATCGAAACTTTGCACGATTGTTGACGACGGTACCCTTGCAGGGCGTCGCGGCTCGCTGAGTGTCGATGACGAAGGCACACCGACCGAGTGCACCACACTGATTGAGAACGGCGTGCTCAAGGGCTACATGCAGGACAAGCTCAATGCCCGCTTGATGGGTGTCGCACGGACTGGTAACGGTCGTCGAGAGTCCTACGCTCACCTGCCGATGCCACGTATGACCAATACCTACATGCTGGGCGGGCAGAGCGACCCGCAGGAAATCATCGCCTCGGTGAAGCGCGGTATTTACTGCGCCAATCTGGGTGGCGGTCAGGTGGATATCACCAGCGGCAAATTCGTGTTTTCGACCAGCGAGGCTTATTTGATCGAGGACGGCAAAATCACTGCGCCGGTCAAGGGTGCGACCTTGATCGGTAACGGGCCGGAAGCCATGAGCAGGGTATCGATGGTGGGCAACGACCTGTCGCTCGATAGCGGCGTGGGGACGTGCGGGAAGGACGGCCAGTCTCTGCCGGTCGGTGTGGGTCAGCCCACGCTGAAAATCGATGCGATCACAGTGGGTGGTACGGGTAGCTGAAGGTGAGTCGGGGCTGGCCGCTTGCTGCTGCCGGCCCCGCGGTTGAAATCAACGCAGACCGCGTTGAAGTTCGTCCAGCTCACGGATGTATTTGAAGATTTTGCGGCTGGTGGCCGGCGGTTTGTTACGTGCAACTTCGTGTTGCGCCTGACGAATCAGCGAGCGCAGCTGCTGACGGTCGGCATCGGGGTATTCGACAACGAATTTCTCGAGGTCGGCGTCATCACCCGCGATCAGGCGATCACGCCAGCGCTCCAGATTGTGAAAACGTTCGTTGTATTGGCGAGTGGAGGCATCGAGTTGGTCCAGCAACACCAGAATGGCTTCCTGGTCCTGATCGCGCATCAGCTTGCCAATGAACAGAATATGCCGCTTTCGCGCGATGTTTGCCGTGTGCTTGGGCGCTTCGGCCAGGGCCTTGCGCAAAGCGTCGGTCAGCGGCAACTTGGCCAGCACATCGGCTTTGAGTGTTGTCAGTCGCTCGCCGAGGTCGACCAGAGCATGCAGCTCTCGTTTGACCTGGGTTTTGCTTTTCTCCCCGTCGAGGGAGTCGTCGTAAGAATCAACCATGGGGGCAGTCCGCAAAGAAACGCCGCCATGATAACCAGTCGTGGGCCGCTTGTCCGGCCCGGTCGGTATTCGGCCTGTGCTGAAAGAAGAATTTGATGGAGAAAGTCATGAGTGCAACCCAAAGCGTCGGTCCGCAAGCCTTGCCCGAACTGCAGGAACAGGTCGAGCAGATTATCGCCGAAGCCCGGCGTCAGGGCGCCAGCGCCTGCGAAGTCGCAGTGTCGGTGGATCAGGGACTGTCGACATCGGTCCGTCAGCGTGAAGTTGAAACCGTAGAGTTCAACCGCGACCAGGGTTTCGGTATCACCCTGTATGTCGGGCAGCGCAAGGGCTCGGCCAGCACCTCGGCCACAGGTGCCGATGCCATTCGTGAAACCGTTGCCGCTGCATTGGCGATTGCCGAGCACACCTCCGAAGACGAAAGCTCCGGGCTGGCTGATGCTGCGCTGATGGCCAAAGAGATCATGGATTTCGATCTTTATCACACCTGGGATATAACGCCCGAGCAGGCCATCGAGAAAGCGCTGATCTGCGAAGCCGCGGCCTTCGACGCCGACAGCCGGATCAAGAACGCCGATGGCACCACGCTCAATACCCATCAGGGCTGCCGTGTGTATGGCAACAGCAACGGCTTCATCGGCGGTTATGCATCAACGCGGCACAGCCTCAGTTGCGTGATGATCGCCGAGGGCGAAGGCCAGATGCAGCGTGATTACTGGTACGACGTCAATCGCCAGGGTGAGCTGCTGGCTGATGCCCAGAGCATTGGTCGCAAGGCTGCGTTGCGTGCGGGGAGCCGTCTGGGTGCGCGTCCTGTGCCGACCTGTGAAGTGCCGGTGCTGTTTGCCGCAGAACTGGCAGGTGGCCTGTTCGGCAGCTTTCTCGGTGCCATTTCCGGTGGCAACCTGTACCGTAAATCGTCATTTCTGGAGGGGGCCCTGGGTCAGCGGCTGTTCCCGGAGTGGATGACCATTGATGAGCGTCCGCACTTGAAGCACGCAATGGGCAGTTCGGCGTTCGACAGCGACGGTCTGGCAACGTTTGCCAAACCGTTCGTGGAAGGCGGCGATCTGGTTTCCTATGTGCTGAGCACTTATTCCGGCCGCAAGCTGGGCATGCCGAGCACTGCCAATGCGGGCGGGGTGCATAACCTGTTCGTCACCCATGGTTCGGAAGATCAGGCCGCGCTGATTCGACTTATGGGCCGTGGCTTGCTGGTAACCGAATTGATGGGCAGCGGCCTGAACATGGTTACCGGTGACTATTCGCGGGGCGCAGCAGGTTTCTGGGTCGAGAACGGGGAAATACAATTTCCGGTTCAGGAAGTGACGATCGCCGGCAACATGCGTGACATGTTCAAGCAGATCGTCGCCGTTGGCAGCGATCTTGAACTGCGCAGCAACATCCGCACCGGCTCGGTGCTGATCGAGCGTATGACCGTAGCGGGTAGCTGAGCCTCGCGACGCTTCACTGGTCCGCGATATCCAGGTTTTGTAGGAGCGG
>NZ_LJQT01000157.1:26080-26267 GCF_001400515.1 Pseudomonas meliae
CCGGGAACCGGCAGCAAAACCAAGCGCCTCGGTGCACCAGATACAGCCAAGGTGGCCTGTTTTAGGGCCGCTTTACAGCCCATCGCGGACAAGTCCGCTCCCACGCCCTCCGGGCCGAAGTAGCCCTACGCTGGTCCGCGATATCCAGGTTTTGTAGGAGCGGGCTCGTCCGCGAACTGCCGGGAAC
>NZ_LJQT01000387.1:0-11214 GCF_001400515.1 Pseudomonas meliae
AAAATTTCTGACAGTCTCCTCGCCAGCAAAAAACCTGACTCAGAGAGAAATTGAAGTCCTCAAGTGGTCCGCCGAAGGCAAGACAGCTGGCGATATCGCAATGATTCTCTGCCTGAAGGAGCGCACCATCCACTTTCACATTGCCAGCGCCATTCAGAAAATGGGCGTTTGCAACAAGACGGCTGCTGCCGTACAGGCCGCACTGAGCGGGATGTTCTGATAAAGCACGCAGCCGAACCGCAATCAAACAGGTATGAAAACGAAAAAATACGTAAAATCGTCTGCCTCGGCGAGCCCACCTGTCTTCGGGCTCACTGACATACTTTCGATTGCACAGAGTTCTCCCGCCAATGCCCCTGCTCATCAGTCCTTTCGCTGAACTTGATCTCATTCGCCAACCCGAGCAACAGGATGAGCCGTTGCAGGCATTCGATGCTGCTGACGAGTACCTGCTCAATCATGTTGCAGAAACCGGACTGAGCCTGCAAAGCCGGGTGCTGGTGCTCAATGACAGTTTCGGCGCACTGGCGGCGAGTCTGGCGTCTCATGCCACGGTGGTCAGCAGCACCGACTCTTTCCTGGCTGCAAAAGGTCTGGAAAAGAACCTGGCACGCAATGGCATGAGCTATGACGCGGTACCACACATCCCGGCCAGCGAGCCCTTGAACGGGCCATTCGACTGGGTGCTGATCCGGGTGCCGAAGACCCTGGCGCTGCTGGAAGAACAACTGATACGCCTGCAGGGTCAACTGGCACCGGGGGCTCGCGTGGTCGCGGCAGCCATGGTCAAGCATTTGCCACGTTCGGCTGGCGACCTGCTGGAGGAATACGTAGGGCCGGTGCAGGCCTCACTGGCGGTGAAAAAAGCCCGGCTGCTGTTCGCCACGCCGCAGCCCATGGAAGTGCGGACTTCGCCCTACCCGACCCGTTACCGTCTGGACGAGCCGGCCATCGAACTGCTCAACCACGCCAATGTATTTTGCCGCGACGGGCTGGACATCGGTACCCGGGCATTCCTGCCTTATCTGCCGAAAAACCTCGGCACCGCAAGGGTCGCCGACCTGGGATGCGGCAACGGCGTGCTGGCTATTGCCAGCGCGCTGGACAACCCGCAGGCGCACTACACGCTGGTCGACGAGTCGTTCATGGCCGTGCAATCGGCCACCGAGAACTGGCGCGCAACGCTGGGCGAACGTGCGGTGGCAGTTCGGGCAGCCGACGGGCTGGACACTCAGGAGCCCGACTCGCTGGATGTGGTGCTGTGCAACCCGCCCTTCCATCAGCAACAGGTGGTGGGAGATTTTCTTGCCTGGCGCATGTTCCTCCAGGCGCGTGCCGCACTGGTTAACGGCGGCGCGCTGTATATCGTCGGCAACCGTCACCTGGGTTATCACACCAAGCTGTCGCGCCTGTTCCGCGGTGTCGAGCAAGTGGCGGCCACGCCGAAATTCGTGATCCTGAAAGCACGCAAGTAATCCACGGCGCAAAAAAAGACCCTCTTGCCAGCGGGTGGCAAGAGGGTCGCAAAACGTGTCCGCAGACACGAACGGGAATTAGCAATCAGTGTGTCGTCAGGCCCGCTGCGCTCATGAACATGCGCATCAGGCTGGCTACGATAAACAGCGCAAATACGCTGCCCGCCCAGATCCCGACCAGCCAGGCCAGGCGTTGCCAGAGCGGTTTGCTCAGTGCCGGATCAGGATCGTGCATGGAATTTTTACCAGACATCGTCAATCTCCTCGGTTCGAACTAGTGATAACCGTCTGCAGCCGTCACCTTGCCGCGGAACACGTAGTAGCTCCAGAAGGTGTAGCCCAGGATGAACGGAATGATGAACAGTGTGCCCACCAGCATGAAGCCCTGGCTCTGCGGCGGCGCGGCGGCTGCCCAGATCGATACCGAAGGCGGAATGATGTTTGGCCACAGGCTGATGCCCAGCCCGCTGTAACCCAGAAATATCAGCAACAGGGTCAGCAGGAACGGCGTGTAGTAAGCATTGCGGGCGACAGCCTTGAACAAACCGTACATGGTCACCAGCACCAGAACCGGCACGGGCATGAACCACAGTAGATTGGGCATGCTGAACCAGCGATGGGCAATGTCCGCGTGAGCCAGCGGCGTCCACAGGCTGACCATCGCCATGACCGCCAGCACAGCCAGTGCCAAAGGGCGGGCCAGATCATGCATCGCCTTCTGCAGCGAACCTTCGGTTTTCATGATCAGACAGGTACAGCCAAGCAGCGCATAGGCGACAATCAGGGCCAGGCCGCAGAACATCGGAAACGGCGCGAGCCAGTCCAGTGAACCGCCAGCGAACTGACGATTGACCACCGGAATTCCTTCGATGTAGGCGCCCAGCGCCACGCCCTGAAAGAAGGTTGCAGCCAGCGAACCGCCAATGAACGCCTTGTCCCAGAGGTGGCGTTTCTGTTCGGTCGCCTTGAAGCGAAACTCGAACGCCACGCCGCGAAAGATCAGGCCCATGAGCATGAACATCAGCGGCAGGTACAGCGCAGACAAGACCACCGAGTAGGCCAGCGGGAATGCACCGAACAGTGCCGCACCGCCCAGTACCAGCCAGGTCTCGTTGCCGTCCCAGACCGGCGCGACGGTATTCATCATCACGTCACGGTCGGAACTGTCTTTCATGAACGGGAAGAGAATCCCGATGCCCAGATCGAAGCCGTCCATCACCACGTACATCATGATGCCGAAGACGATGATGATGGCCCAGATCAGCGGAAGATCGATACCCATGGCTTAAATCCCCTTGCCGAGACGGTCAGGATGGTCGCCATCTTCTTCGCCTTCAACAGCAGCGGAGAGCGGACGGGCCGGAGTGCGTTGTTGGCCGGGACCACCGTGAGGCACATGTTCGACATAGGCTTTTGGCCCCTTGCGAACCAGGCGCATCATGTAGCCAAGACCTGCACCGAACAGCACGAAATACACGACCACGAACAGCACCAGAGTGATGCTCATCTGCGCCACGCTGTGGCCGGACGATGCATCGGCGGTGCGCATCAGGCCATACACGACCCACGGCTGACGACCGATTTCGGTAGTAAACCAGCCGGCGAGAATCGCGATAAGGCCAGACGGCCCCATCCACAGCGCCAGGTACAGGAACGGACGCGAGTTATACAGCGTGCCGCGCTTGCGCAGCCACAGGCTCCACAGGCCGGTGAAGATCATCAGCATGCCGAGGGCGACCATGACCCGGAACGACCAGAATACGATTGTCGAATTAGGGCGATCCTCAGGCTTGAACTCCTTGAGCGCCGGCACCTGCTTGTCGAGGCTGTGGGTCAGGATCAGGCTGCCCAGGTACGGAATTTCCACCGCGTACTTGGTACGCTCTTCCTTCATGTCGGGAATGCCGAACAGGATCAGCGGGGTCGGTTCGTCACCGACGTTTTCCCAGTGGCCTTCAATGGCGGCGATCTTCGCCGGCTGATGCTTGAGCGTATTCAGACCGTGGAAGTCACCGACCACTGCCTGAATAGGTGCAACCAGCAAGGCCATCCACATGGCCATCGAAAGCATTTTGCGTACGGCGGGTGTATCGCGACCGCGCAACAGGTGCCAGGCAGCCGAGGAGCCGACGAAGAACGCAGTTGCGACGAATGCGGCAATCGCCATGTGCGTCAGGCGGTACGGGAACGAGGGGTTGAACACCACTGCGAACCAGTCGGTCGGAATGACACGGCCGTCGATGATCTCGAAACCTTGCGGCGTCTGCATCCAGCTGTTGGACGACAGAATCCAGAACGTGGAGATCAGCGTGCCAATGGCAACCATCACCGTGGAAAAGAAGTGGAGCTTACGGCCGACGCGGTTCCAGCCGAACAGCATGACGCCGAGGAAACCCGCTTCAAGGAAGAAGGCGGTCAGTACCTCGTAGGTCAGCAGCGGGCCGGTAACGGCACCTGCGAAATCGGAGAAGCGGCTCCAGTTGGTGCCGAATTGATAGGCCATGACCAGCCCGGAGACCACGCCCATGCCGAAGTTGACGGCAAAGATCTTCGACCAGAAGTGGTACAGGTCACGGTAGACGTCATCGCGGGTCTTCAGCCACAGACCTTCGAGCACAGCGAGGTAACTTGCCAGACCAATAGTGATGGCAGGAAACAGGATGTGAAACGAAATGGTGAATGCGAACTGAATTCGGGCGAGATCTATAGCCTCTAAACCGAACATAATATGTTCCTCTCTCAGATGAAACCTGTTGCCGGCTGTGAGCCAACAACGATTGCTCCCACGGTAATGAGTGCTTATGTTTCTTTATTCTGGCGTTTCCAATGGCGAAAACGCTGGCCGAAGCACTGATCACTGCCTGAACGCAATGATGCAGATCAATCGACCATGAAAGAGTAGTCCTGTTCAGCCGCTAAAGTCGTGTGGTCTATTGTCGCGTGGCGAGTTGTCTCACCGGTAGAGCACTTGCAGACGCCCACCGTACCTCACGCTCTAGCGTGAGAATGCCGTTCGTGGCGCTCCGCGTCACACCTGCGCCGCACCACCTACGCAAGAGGACGCAGAGCGTCCAGAACCGCATGCCAACGCAGAGCGTTGGCACGATAAGCAGTTGGATTTGCGCGCACGATTACAACAGCTTGTCCAGCGTGATCGGAAACTCGCGGATCCGCTTGCCGGTGGCGTGGTAGATCGCGTTGGCAATCGCTGCCGGTACGCCCACGATGCCGATCTCGCCGACGCCTTTGGAACCCAGCGCGTTGACGATCTCGTCGTGTTCTTCGACAAAAAGCACGTCAATGTCGCCGATATCAGCGTTAACCGGAATATGGTACTCGGCCAGGCTGTGGTTCATCGGGCGACCCAAGGTGTGATCAAGCATCGCCTCTTCCTGAAGCGCCATGCCCATCCCCCAAACAACACCGCCCAGAATCTGGCTACGCGCCATCTTCGGGTTAACCACCCGGCCCGCTGCCACGGCACTGACCACGCGATTGACCTTGATCGTACCCAGGTCCTCGTCGACCAGCACTTCGACGAATACCGCCGAGTGCGTCGCCGCTGCGTAGGCTTCACGCTTCTTGTCCGGCTCGGCATCAACTTGCACTTCAATCGCACCACTGGCTTGAGAGGCAGCCAGCTCTGCCATCGACAGCGCCTGCTCGCCCACATACAGCTTGCCCGCTTCGAAACGCACCTCATCCGGCGTGGCAGATGCGAACTGCGGATGAAGCCCTTTGGCAACTTCCAGCACCTGACGCTGCTGGGCCTGACACGCCTGCTGCACCGCTGTACCCACTGAAGACACAGTAAACGAGCCGCCCTGCAAAGGCGCGGTCGGCAACGAAGAGTCACCCAGTAGAAAGGTGACATTCTGCACATCGATGCCCGAGGCTTCAGCAGCGATCTGCGTCATCACAGTGTACGTACCCGTACCGATGTCAGTCGTGGCACTGCTGACTACTAAACTGCCATCAGCCTCAAGACGCGCCTTGGCGCTGGCTTTCATTTGCATGGCTTCCCAGACACCGCCCGCCATGCCCCAGCCGACCAGTTGGCGACCTTGACGCATGCTGCGCGGCTCGGGGTTGCGACTTTCCCAACCAAAACGCTCGGCGCCCTGGCGATAGCACTCGCGCAGCTCTTTGCTGGAGTAAGGTTTGTCTTCATTACCGTTGCGTTCGGCGTAATTGGTCAGGCGCAGGCGCACAGGGTCGATGGCCAGCGCACAGGCCAGCTCGTCCATGGCGCACTCCAGACCGATCATGCCCAATGCAGCGCCCGGCGCACGCATATCCAACGGCGTAAACACGTCCAGCGGCACCAGCTTGTAGGTCAGTTGCACGTTATCGCAGTGATAGAGCATGCCGCTCCACTCAACAACATGCTCGCTGAAGTCCTCGAATCGCGAAGTCTGGCCGATGGCTTCATGCCCAATGGCCAGCAGACGACCGTTGGCAGCCGCCCCCAGACGCAAGCGCTGCACGGTGCGCGGGCGATAGCCGAAGGTGAACATCTGTTGTCGGGTCAGGGTCAGGCGCACCGAGCGCTTCAGATGCAACGCCGCCACCACCGCCAATGGCAGCTGATATTGCGGGCGCAGGCCTGAACCGAAGGCACCGCCGACGAAGGCTGCCAGCACGCGGATCTTGTCCTTTTCCAGACCGAAGACCTTATGCAGGTAGTCCTGACAGTTCTGCGTGCCCTGGGTCTTGTCGTGAATCTGCAGGCTGCCGTCAGCCTGATACAGGACGGTGGAAGCATGCGGTTCCATCGGGTTGTGGTATTCGCTGGGCGTGCTGTAGGTCACGTCAACGCTGAGCGCAGAACTGGCCAGCTCACCCTCGAAGTTGCCACGCGGCGGCGGCAGTTCGGCAGGCGCGTCATGGGCAGTGTCGAGCATGACCTGCAAATCGGTCTCGTGAGCCTGCTGTTCATATTCGATACGCACCAGCGAACCGGCGTGCCGTGCCAGCTCCAGCGTATCGGCAACGACCAGCGCAAGCGGCTGGCCGCTGTACATAACGTTGTCGTTGTAAAAAGGCCGAAACGGCGAACCGTCGGCCGAGTCAGCGTCTTCGTAGTTTTCGTCGTAGCTGGCCACTGAAGGACGATTGGTATGGTCGATGACGGCGACGACACCCGCGACTTTCAACGCCTCGCTGGTATCGATGCTGACGACGCGACCGTTGGCGATGGTGCTGGAGACCACGCTGGCATACAGCAGCCCTTCTTCAGGGTACTCACCGGCGTAGCGCGCGCCGCCTGTCACTTTCAGTCGGCCGTCGACGCGGTCTACCGGCTTGCCCATTGGCGAAAATGGCTGGTTCATTGGGCGCTTCCTCCTGTTGCGGCATCGCTCAAGGCGCGAATGATCGCGCGGCGGGCCAGCCTGACTTTGAAACCGTTGTGCTCCAGAGGCTTGGCATCTTCAAGCATGGCGTCTGCCACAGCGGCGAAGTGCTCGCGAGTGACCGGTTTACCGATCAACAATGCCTCGACTGCTTTGTCGCGCCACGGCTTGTGCGCGACGCCACCCAGCGCCAGACGCACGTCGCGTACCACGTCACCGTCCAGATCAATGGCAGCAGCGACCGATATCAGGGCAAACGCATAGGATGCGCGATCACGAATCTTCAGATAAGCGTTGTGACTGGCAAAGCCCTGTGCAGGCAGCTCGACCGCGATGATCAACTCATCATCGGCCAATTGGTTGTCGCGTTGCGGCGCATCACCCGGCAGGCGGTGGAAATCCGCGAACTCAATGGTGCGGCGACCGGCACGTCCTTCGACATGCACCACAGCCTCCAGCGCAGCAAGGGCCACGCACATGTCGGATGGATGCGTGGCGACACATTCGTCACTGGCACCGAGGATTGCGTGAATACGGTTCAGACCTTCACGCGCCGGGCAGCCGCTGCCCGGTTCACGCTTGTTGCACGGCACACCGGTGTCATAGAAGTAATAGCAACGGGTCCGTTGCAACAGGTTGCCGCCAGTGCTGGCCATATTGCGCAACTGTGGCGAGGCACCGGCCAGGACGGCTTTGCTCAGCAACGGGTACCGCGCCTCGATCAACGGGTGATATGCCAGGTCGGCATTACTCACCAGGGCGCCGATCATCAGTCCGCCAGAAGCCGTTTCGCTGACCTCCCTTAATGGCAGGCCGGTGATATCGATCAAGTGTTCAGGCGTTGCGACGTTTTCTTTCATCAGGTCGAGCAGGTTGGTGCCGCCCGCAATGAAGCGCGTGGCCGGGCCGCTCAGGTTGACCGCTGCTGTGATGTCGGTCGGCTTGCTGTAGATAAACGGATTCATGCGTTCACCTCCGGCTTCGGCGCTGCATTGTGAAACTGTGGCAACGCCTCTTCGACCGCCGCAAGAATATTGCTGTACGCACCGCAGCGGCACAGGTTACCGCTCATCAGTTCCTGGATCTCGGCACGCGTGCTGGCGCGCCCCTCGTTGGCCAGCCCGACAGCCGAGCAGATCTGCCCGGGCGTGCAGTAGCCGCACTGGAACGCATCGTTCTTGATGAACGCCTGCTGCATTGGATGCAACTGATCGCCGTCGGCAAGACCTTCAATGGTGGTCAGTTCGGTGCCGTCGCACATGATCGCCAACGTCAGGCAGGCATTGATGCGCGTACCGTCACGCAGTACGGTACATGCACCACACTGGCCGTGGTCGCAGCCTTTCTTGGTGCCGACCAGGTCGAGCTGATCACGCAGCAGATCCAGCAGGGTGGTCCAGGGCAGCACGTCCAGCTGGCGCTGCTGCCCGTTCAGGGTAAGAGAAATCGCGTGGGTCGCGAAATCCTTCGGGTTCGGGGTCGTTGCACTCATGGAAACCTCACGGTAGGCGTTCGCTTAGCGCATTTTTATGCGTCTTAAGGGGTCGGACTTCGTGAGGTTTGCAACGTTCAGGCTTTCTTGATGAGCGCACTCGTCATCGAAAGGCCCTTATCCACAGGCAGCCATCCTGACCCGCTGCTGGTATGATGCGCGGCTTTTTCCGACCCGCAGAAATCAAACGGGCTGCCTCGCAGTCTGTGCTTTGCTGTTGGAGTCGATCATTCACGACGCGCGCCGCGTCACGGAGAGCCAGACATGCTGGAAAGGCTGTTTCAACTCAAGGCACACAACACCAACGTGCGGACCGAGATTCTCGCGGGCGTCACGACTTTCCTGGCGATGGCCTACATCCTGTTCGTCAACCCGAGCATCCTCGGCGAAACCGGCATGGACAAGGGCGCGGTATTCGTCGCCACCTGCCTGGCAGCCGCCATCGGCTCGACGGTGATGGGGCTGATCGCCAACTACCCGATCGCCCTCGCACCGGGCATGGGCCTGAACGCCTTCTTTACCTACACCGTGGTCCTGCACATGGGTCACAGCTGGCAGGTCGCGCTGGGTGCAGTGTTCATCTCGGCGGTGATGTTCTTCATTCTGTCGATCTTTCGCATCCGTGAATGGATCATCAACAGCATCCCTCTGCCCCTGCGTTCGGCCATTGCCGCTGGTATCGGCCTGTTTCTGGCACTGATCGCCCTGCATAACGCCGGAATCGTGGTCAGCAACCCGGCCACCATCATCGGCATGGGCGACCTCAAGCAGCCTGCTCCGGTGCTGGCTACCCTGGGCTTCTTTCTGATCGTGGCGCTGGACCACCTCAAAGTGCGCGGCGCGGTGCTGATCGGCATCCTCGCGGTCACCCTGGTGTCCATCGTGCTGGGCTTCACGCCGTTTGGCGGTGTGGTGTCGATGCCGCCTTCGCTGGCACCGACCTTCATGCAGCTGGACATCATGGGCGCGCTGGACGTTGGTCTGGTGAGCATCATCTTCGCCTTCCTGTTCGTCGATATCTTCGATAACTCCGGCACCCTGATCGGCGTGGCCAAACGCGCCGGGCTGATGGGCAAGGACGGGCACATGCCGAAAATGGGCCGTGCGCTGATCGCCGACAGTACTGCCGCGATGGCCGGTTCCCTGCTGGGCACCTCGACCACCACCAGCTACATCGAGTCGGCTGCGGGCGTCAGCGCGGGTGGCCGCACCGGTCTTACCGCCGTAGTGGTCGCCGTGCTGTTCCTGCTGGCGCTGTTCTTCGCCCCGCTGGCCGGCAGCGTGCCCGCCTTTGCCACCGCACCGGCGCTGCTGTTCGTCGCCGTGCTGATGGCGTCCGGCATGGCTGAAATCGACTGGGACGACATCACCGTCGCAGCGCCGGTGGTGATTACCGCTCTGGCGATGCCGTTCACCTACTCCATTGCCAACGGCATTGCCTTTGGTTTCATTTCCTGGACAGCGATCAAGCTGTTGTCAGGACGCTGGCGCGAGCTGAATTCCGCACTGGTGATCCTGTCGATCCTGTTCGTGATCAAGCTGGGCTGGTTCAACGCATGAGTGTTCCTTTCGACCCTGCGAGCTACGACCGTCAGCTCGAAGAAAAAACCGTTCGCCTGCGCGAGTTGCTGGCGCCGTTCGATGCACCTGAGCCGCAGGTGTTTGATTCACCGCGCGAGCATTACCGGCTGCGCGCCGAATTTCGCCTGTGGCGCGAAGACCAAAAGCGTTATTACGCAATGTTCGCGCCGGGCGACAATCGAACGCCGATCCTGCTCGAAGGCCTGCCGATCGCCAGCGAGCGCATCAACGCGCTGATGCCGGTGCTGCGCGAGCGCTGGGAAGCCAGCCCGACGTTGAATCACAAGCTGTTTCAGGTGGACTTCCTGACCACGCTGGCGGGTGATGCGATGATCACCATGTGCTATCACCGCCCGCTGGACGCTGAATGGCAAGCCGCTGCCGAGCAATTGGCGGCTGAGCTGAACGTGAGCCTGATCGGTCGTTCCAAGGGCCAGAAGCTGATCATCGGCCAGGACTACGTGACCGAGAAGCTCGACGTGGCTGGCCGCACCTTCAGCTACCGCCAACCGGAAGGCGCGTTCACCCAGCCCAACGGCACGGTGAACGGCAAGATGCTCAACTGGGCCTTTGATGCGCTGGGCGAGCGGCAAGACGACCTGCTGGAGTTGTACTGCGGCAATGGCAACTTCACCCTGCCGCTGGCCACCCGCGTGCGCAAGGTGCTGGCGACCGAAATCAGCAAGACCTCGGTCAACGCGGCGCTGAGCAACCTGGATGACAACGGCGTGGACAACGTCACGCTGGTGCGCCTGTCAGCCGAAGAACTGACCGAAGCCCTTAATGAAGTGCGCCCGTTCCGTCGTCTGCACGGCGTGGACTTGAAGAGCTACGATTTCGGCAGCGTGTTCGTCGACCCGCCCCGCGCCGGCATGGACCCGGACACCTGCGAACTGACCCGGCGCTTCGAACGCATTCTGTACATTTCCTGCAACCCGGAAACCCTGGCCGCCAACATCGCCCAGTTGCACGACACCCACCGGGTCGAGCGCTGCGCCCTGTTCGACCAGTTTCCGTACACCCACCACATGGAATCGGGTGTGCTGCTGGTTCGCCGTTGAAGCTCAACGGACGCCACTATCGTGCGACGCTCCGCATCGCATGCCGTTCTGGACGCTCCGCGTCCTATCCTGAACATGCGGCGCGACGCAGATCTGCGACGCGGAGCGTCACCCAAGGCATTCCCAAGCTGGAACGTGAGGAACGATTATCTCGACTATCGTGCGGCGCTCTGCGTCGCATGCCCTTCTGGACGCTCCGCGTCCTATCCTGAACAGGCGGCGCGGCGTAGATCTGTGACGCAGAGCGTCAC
>NZ_LJQT01000028.1:0-3218 GCF_001400515.1 Pseudomonas meliae
CCCGGGGCGGTTCAGTCCGTCTGGATAAATGGCTGTGGGCCGCACGTTTTTTCAAAACACGCGCATTGGCCAAAGCAGCTATCGAAAGCGGCAAGGTGCACTGTCGCGGCGAACGTTGCAAGCCCGGCAAGGAGCCTCGTCCAGGCGACGAGTTTCAGATTCGCATGGGCTTCGATGAGTGCACGATAGTGGTCGAGGCGTTGTCCACCGTTCGCCGGGGTGCGCCTGAGGCGCAGACGCTGTATAGCGAGACACCCGACAGCATCGCCAAAAGAGAAAGCGCGGCCGCTCAGCGCAAGGCTGGCAACCTGGGTGTAACTACCGACGGAAAGCCCACCAAGAAGCAACGCCGGGAGCTTTTTGGTTTCCGTGCCAGCCACAACAACAACGACTGAAAACAGCGCATGGCGGCTCCGGCGATCAGCCCGAACGGCCAACCCGCTTGGAAGCGCACCGGATAGCTCCTAAAATGCCGGTCAATCCGCATGGCCACGGCGCTTTCGAGTGCCGGACGGTGCTTGCTCAGCCGCGTGCCATCCAATGTCATTACTTCAGATACCTTCCCTATGCATGATTTACCGGACACCGATTTCACCCAGCGCTTCATCTTCGACGAAAGCGACGTTCGTGGAGAGCTGGTAGCCCTTGAACGCAGTTATGCCGAAGTACTCGCCAAGCACCCGTACCCGGAGCCGGTCGCGCAGTTGCTGGGAGAACTGATGGCTGCCGCCGCTCTGCTGGTCGGCACCCTCAAGTTCGACGGACTGCTGATTTTGCAGGCGCGCTCCAGCGGCGCTGTACCGCTGCTGATGGTCGAATGCTCCAGCGAACGCGAGCTGCGCGGCATCGCCCGCTATGACGAAACGCTCATCACGCCAGCCGCTGGCCTGCAGGACCTGATGCCTGACGGTTCGCTGGCATTGACTGTCGACCCGCACAAGGGCAAGCGCTATCAGGGCATTGTGGCGCTGGATGGCGTCGACCTGTCGGAAAGCCTCTCTAACTACTTCGTGATGTCCGAGCAGTTGGGCACCCGTTTCTGGCTCAAGGCTGACGGTCATCGCGCCCGCGGCCTGCTGCTGCAGCAACTGCCTGCCGCACAGATCACCGACCCGGAAGAGCGCGATGCCAGCTGGGAACATGTCATTACCCTCGCCAGCACCCTGACTGCCGAAGAAATGCTCGGCCTGGACAACCAGACCATTTTGCATCGCCTGTATCACGAAGACCCAGTGCGCCTGTTCGACGCCCAGCCAATCTGTTTTCGCTGCAGTTGCTCGCGCGAGCGCTCGGCCAACGCACTGGTCAGTCTTGGCCTGGAGGACGCGCAGCAACTGGTCATCGAGCACAACGGCAGCATCGAGATCGACTGTCAGTTCTGCAACGAGCGCTACCTGTTCGATGCCACTGACGTTGCACAGCTGTTTGCTGGCGGCGGTGTCGATTCGCCATCTGACACGCGCCATTGATCAACGCGTAAAGTCCCTCAGAATACGGTATGGGCCCTTGTAATGCTGTTCTGACAGGAGGGTCCTACCATTTCTGGGCATTTCTGGCATAATCCGGCCCACTTTTACGCTGTAGTAGTGGTTGTTTTTTTACTACAAAACCGTTTGGAGCACTCGGCTACAGGCCGACGAGGAACCTCATGACGCAAATCAACAACGCTGTGCACACCGATCTGAGCACCGACGAACTGGTCAAGGAAGCCCTTGCCCGTAACGAAGGCGTACTTTCCGACACTGGCGCACTGGTTGTGGAGACAGGCCATCGTACTGGCCGTTCGCCGGTCGATCGTTTCATTGTTGAAGAGCCGAGCACCCAGGACGCCATCGCCTGGGGCCCGATCAACCGCAAGTTTCCGGCCGAGAAATTCGACGCCTTGTGGAACCGTGTCGGTGCATACCTGGCCGAGCGCGAGCGCTTCGTTTCCCACGTTCATGTAGGCTCCGATCCTGCGCACTACCTGCCCGTCAAGATGACCACCGAAACTGCGTGGCACAACCTGTTCGGCCGTTGTCTGTTCATCAACCCTGAACAGTACAACCCGGCTGGCAAGGACGAGTGGGAAATCCAGAACGCGCCATGGTTCGTCTGCGACCCTGAGCGTGACGGCACCAACTCCGATGGCACCGTCATCATCAACTTCGCCGCGCGCAAAGTACTCATCGCAGGCATGCGTTATGCCGGCGAAATGAAGAAAGCCATGTTCTCGGTACAGAACTTCCTGCTGCCAGCTTCGGACGTGCTGCCGATGCACTGCGCCGCCAACATGGGCGAAGAGGGCGATGTAACCCTGTTCTTCGGCCTGTCCGGCACCGGCAAGACCACCCTGTCCGCCGATGAAAGCCGTTACCTGATCGGTGACGACGAGCACGGCTGGGGCGAAGGTGTGGTGTTCAACATCGAAGGCGGTTGCTATGCCAAGTGCATCGACCTGTCCGAGAAGAACGAGCCGGTCATCTGGAAAGCCATTCAGCACGGCGCCGTACTGGAAAACGTCGTACTTGACCCGGTCACCAAAAAAGCCGACTACGCCGACAGCAGCCTGACCCAGAACAGCCGTGCGGCCTACCCGCGTGAACTGATCGAAAAACGCGCACCGAAAAACCTCGGCGGCGAGCCAAACGCCGTGATCTTCCTGACCTGCGACCTGACCGGCGTCCTGCCACCAGTGTCGATCCTCAGTGAAGAACAGGCTGCCTACCACTTCCTGTCGGGTTACACCGCACTGGTCGGTTCGACCGAAATGGGTTCGGGTTCGGGCATCAAGTCCACCTTCTCCACCTGCTTCGGCGCCCCGTTCTTCCCGCGTCCGGCTGGCGAATACGCTGAACTGCTGATCAAGCGCATCCGCGGCTTCAAATCCAAGGTCTACCTGGTCAACACCGGCTGGACCGGCGGTGGCTACGGCGTCGGCAAGCGCTTCAACATCCCGACCACCCGTGGCGTGATCGCAGCCATCCAGAGCGGCGCACTGATCGGTGCAGAAACCGAGCACCTGGACACCATCAACCTCGACGTACCGGAATCGGTACCCGGCGTCGACACCGGCCTGCTCAACCCACGCAACACCTGGGCTGACAAAGCGGCCTACGACGAAGCCGCCAAGGCCCTGGCTGGCCTGTTCGTGGAGAACTTCAAGAAGTTCGACGTGAGCGACGCCATCAAGGCTGCGGGTCCGAAGTTGTAATTAGCGTCCTCTAAAAAAACCGCCT
>NZ_LJQT01000028.1:3226-3556 GCF_001400515.1 Pseudomonas meliae
GTTTTTTTTTGGTCCTGGAATCGAGTACTTGATGTAGAACCGTTCAGATTGCGACTCGACGATTGAATAGCGTCCGCACAACCTCCGTGTAAATATCAGCGTTGGCATCAGTCATTTATTATCTTGCCTGTAGGTATGGCCCGGCTTTATTACAAACTTCTTTACCAGAGCATTGAGTTCTTTACCAGGGTAGAGATCAAGGCACTTCAATAAATAAAACTTTACGCCCTTTACTTCAGAGTCAATCAGAGGGCTCGTATAGTCTCTGGCTAAATCCTTATCAATGAGCGCTTCCACTGCATCAGGGCTTCTCTAAGAGGGTGTAGACAA
>NZ_LJQT01000340.1:0-24522 GCF_001400515.1 Pseudomonas meliae
TTGTTCAGCGTCTCCCTAATCCAGACACATTCAGCTGCAATTAAAGTTGCGCTTGTTATTATCGGGCACCTTCTCAACGTACCTGCCTGACTATGCCTGCTGCTCTTCCGGATCATTTCTTCCATCGCGATGCCCAGTTGCTGGCCCGCGATCTGCTGGGCAAGATCATTCGGCATAAAGTGGGCGAGCTGTGGCTGGCCGCCCGCATCATCGAAACAGAAGCGTACTACTGCGCTGAAAAAGGCAGCCATGCTTCGCTGGGCTATACCGAAAAGCGCAAAGCGCTGTTCCTCGACGGCGGGCACATCTATATGTACTACGCGCGCGGCGGTGACTCGCTGAATTTCAGCGCCGAGGGGCCGGGCAATGCAGTGCTGATCAAATCGGCATTTCCCTGGACCGACGCAACCAGCGACGAAAACGCCCTGGCGCAGATGCAGTTGAACAACCCCGACGCCAGCGGGGCAATCCGCCCGCCGCAACGGCTCTGCGCTGGCCAGACGCTACTGTGCAAGGCACTTGGCCTGAAAGTACCGGAGTGGGACGCCAGACGCTTCGACCCACAGAGGTTGCTGGTCGAAGACATCGGCCAGGCACCCGAGCGCATTATCCAGACCACCCGTCTGGGCATTCCTGCCGGGCGCGATGAGCACTTGATGTATCGCTTCGTGGATGCCGGTTACGCCCGTTTCTGCACACGGAACCCTCTCAGACGCGGTCAGGTCGAAGGCCGCGACTACTTATTTCTCGATCAAGGAAACTGACCGATGGGCGATCTGCTCAATGGCATGACCGGCTGGCTGACAGCGAATCCTTCCTGGGTGGCTGTCGCGATTTTTTTGGTGGCCTTCACTGAATGCGTCGCGATCGTCGGGATCGTCGTGCCGGGCACGGTCATCATGTTTGCCATCGCCGCCTTGGCGGGCAGCGGCATACTGCCGTTGAGCGAAGTGCTGTTACTGGGTTTTCTCGGCGGGCTGTTGGGGGACGCAGTGTCGTACTTCATAGGTCGGCGCTTTCATCAGAATATCCGTCAGTTGCCCGGCTTGCGCACGCACCCGGAGTGGATGGAAGGTGCGGAAAAATACTTCCACCGTTACGGCATCGCCAGTTTGCTGGTCGGGCGCTTCATCGGACCGCTACGCCCGATGCTGCCAATGATTGCCGGCATGTGCGACATGCCGCTCCCGCGCTTTGCGGCCGTCAGTGTACTGGCCGCGGCAGGCTGGTCGATTGCCTACCTGATGCCGGGCTGGGCGGCGGGCGCGGCCATTCGCCTGCCGCTGCCGGAAGGCTTCTGGCCTGAGGCGGCAGTGGTCGGTGCCGCTCTGGCGATTCTGTTCGGGCTGAGTATTCAGAGCAGCATTCGCCAGAAGCGCTATGCAACCAAACTTATTTCCGTGCTCAGCCTGACGCTGGTCGCGGCGCTGTTCATCGGCTGGCCCTATCTGGCGGACTTCGACAACGGCCTGATGACGCTCATTCAGGAGCATCGCAGCGAGGCCGCACAGAACATCGTGATCTTCGTCACCAGCATCGGCGACTTCAAGGCCCAGTTGCTGGCGGCCTCCCTGCTGATCATCGTGCTGGCCGTTGCCAGACAATGGCGTCACGCAGCTTTTGCCCTGACCGCAACACTGGGTACCGCGATTGCCAATGGCACCCTGAAAACGTTCTTCGCCCGCGCTCGCCCGGACGTTCTGGTAGAGCCGCTGACCACTTACAGCATGCCCAGTGGCCATAGTTCTGCGGCCTTTGCGCTGTTCATGACGCTGGCGGTGCTGGCCGGACGCGGCCAGCCCGTGCGCCTGCGCCTGAGCTGGATGCTGGTCGGTGGCATTCCGGCACTGGCCATCGCGCTTTCCAGGGTTTACCTCGGCGTTCACTGGCCAACCGACATCCTCGCTGGAATGCTCCTGGCGTTCTGTGTCTGCGCCGCCAGCCTGGCGTTCATTCAGCGCAACGCCCCCTTGCCCGCCATGTCGGTCCGGGTATGGTGGCTCATCGTCCCGGCAATGACCGCGCTGCTCGGCATTTTTGCGGTGCGCGCCCTCTCGCACGCAGTACTGCGTTACCAGTACTGATCGGCATACCTGATCGCGCCCGTACAAATCGGGTGCGACACTTCTCAAATCTGGCACCTTGCCAGTGCTCTTTCGAGGCGTTGACTACACTCCCCTGAAGCAGGTGAGTGAGCAACGGCGTGGCCGAAGGAGTGCTGATGTCCCCACTGGATGGTTATACGGCAATGCCCGCCCGGCAACGCGGCGCCATAGGCATGATGGCCGCGCTCACATTGGGATTGGCGCTGCTGTGCACACTGATAGTGGTCGACAGCGGCAGGCTGTATCTGGAGAAACGCTCGTTGCAGCGGGTTGCGGACATCGCCGCCCTGGAAGCTGCGGGGCGCAGGGGAACGTGCAGCGGGGCGGCCACCGCCCCCGGTTTCGCCACACAAAGTGCCACGCGTAACGGCTTTACCCCGAATACCGGAGGTCGAACGCTAACCATCCTCTGCGGCACCCTTACAGTGGGCCTGCAGAGCCAGCGCGTATTTGTCGCGGACTCCACCCAGGCACTGGCCATTCAAGTGGTCGCGGCGCATCCGGTGCCACGAAGTATTGCTGCCGGTATTGTTGCCCTGTTCGAAAAAACTCCCTCCCCTGCGAACATCACGATCAGCGCCACAGCCGTGGCTGCCAGTGCCGCGCCACTGGCGGCACTGACCATTCGCAGTGCGGCGGTAACAATGGACAGCACTCGGGCGGCCATTCTGAACCCGCTCATCGGCAGCCTGCTCGGTGGCACACTCAACCTGAGCGTAGCGAACTGGCAGGGCCTCGCCAGCACCGACCTCAGCCTGTTGAGCTATCTGAACCGACTCAAGACCGACCTTAACCTGACTGCGGTCGGTTACAGCGAGGTGCTCAACACATCGGTTTCTGTCAGCCAGTTGATCCAGAGTGCTATCCATGTGCTCGACCCCGGCGCGACCTTGAACGGTACGGCCACCATCGCAGGCCTGCAAGCCTTGAAACTGGCGGCTGGCGCAACCACTGTGTTGCTCGGCGACGTGCTGTCGATACAGGGCAGTTCGGACCTCGCTGCATTGAATACCAACCTGCGCCTTCTGGACCTGGTTCAAGGCCTTGCGCAACTGGCCAACGACAAGACCGGCATATCGACAGCTGCGCAAATAAATGTAGGCACCCTGGCACAGGTCACCACAGGATTTCAGGTCGTTGAGCCGCCTCAGTTATCGGCCATCGGCGACCCGAGCAAGATCGACCCGCTCAATCCCAAAACCGGTGCCAACCGGATCTACGTGCGCACCGCGCAGATGCGTGCGCTGGTGTCGATCAATCTGCCGGTGCTGGGCACCATCACGTCATTGGCCAACACTGCGGGCTCGGTGGTCGGCAGCCTGACACCGATCCTCAATAGCGCGTTGAGCCTGAACATCGCGGGCCTGGTGACATCAGCCACCTGCGCCGCAGGGCTAAACAGTTGCATGGTCACCGATTTCAAGTTTCTGACCTCGGACTCTTCTGCCAGCGCCGGCCCCAGGATAGATCTGAGCCTGTCGCTGGCCAGCGCCGACACCTATGTCACCGGCTACACCTGTACCAGCAATACCAGCAAAACCTTGAGTGTCAAAACAGATGCAGGATTGCTCAGCGCCAAGGTTGGCTGGATTGACAGCACGGCAGCGTTTCCTGCCAGCACTGACCCCTCGGCAATCACCGCACTGCCTCTACCGGTGCTGGATATAGGCACCAAGACCTGCCAGAAGATAGCGGGACTGTTGGGCAACTGCACCGCCCGCACCCCCTTCGGCGGTGGCGGCATAGGTCTCACGTTCGACACGGTAAGCCAGTCGCCGCTGGGCAGCTCAACGGTCGTCAGTACAACCTTCAGCTCGCCCAATCTGCCGGAAATCAACAGCGCGCCCTATTTCCTGACAAGCGTTGCGCACACCAAACCCAGTACGTTGCTGAACGGCACGGTTTCCAGCGTAAAGGTGAATGTCTATAAACCTGCGACCAGCAATGTGCTAGGCAACGTCATTACTGGAGCAGCTGCAACGCTGAACAGCCTGACCGTTGCGCTGGACGCTATTGTGGAGAACACGCTCACCGGCTTGCTGACATCAGTCGTCGACCCGCTGTTCGAGTCACTTGGCCTGAATCTGGGTGCCACCGATGTGGGTGCCAATTTAAGCTGCAACATCGGTCAGGCGACGCTGATTATCTAACCGGCGTTGAATATCGGCAGCTCGATCTGGAAACGAGCGCCCTCCCCGACGTTGCCGACGCTGAGCTGGCCGCCCATCTGGTCGACGATGCCGTAGCTGACAGACAAGCCCAGTCCGGTGCCGACACCGACAGGCTTGGTGGTGAAGAACGGCTCGAAAATGCGCTCCAGCAAACGCGGATCAATCCCCCCGCCGTTGTCCTGAACCGCCAGCCGGATGATATTTTCGTCCCGCTCGGCCTCGACGCTGATCCACGGTTCGAAATCCCGGTCTTTTTCCCGACGTGACAACAACGCATCACGGGCGTTGACCATCAGGTTGATCAGCACCTGCTCAAGCTGATCGACATGCCCGCGAACCTGCACGTCTTCGATCATGGTGCCGACCCGCAACTGCACACCCTTGCCCTTCATGCCTTCGGCCAGCATCGAGATAGTGCCTTCCACCGCCTGCGCCGGATCGAACAGCTGCTCCTCCACTTCAGAGCGCCGACCGAATACCCTCATATGGTCCACCACGCGGGCAGCACGCTGTACCTGCGCGTCGATGCGGTTGAGCTTTTCGGTGAGGTATTCGATGTCCACGTCCCCGCGCCCAAGACGCTTGAGGACGTTGACCACCGCCATGCGCATGACATTGAGGGGCTGATTTATCTCATGGGCGAGGCCTGTGGACATTTCGCCAAGCGTGGCCATTTTCGCGCTCTGGTTCAATTGCATCCTGGAGCGGCGCACATCCGTGTTATCACGGCCCACGGCCTGAACCTCGACCAGCGTGCCGTGCTCGTCGAATATTCCCCGGTCGGCCCAGACCCACCAGGCATACTCACGGCCGGGCAGCTCGATACAGATTTCTTCGGTGCTCACCGGCGCTTGCGGGGTGAGTTGACCAATGCGCCGAATGAATGCCTCGCGCTGCTCGTCCGAAAGCCAGTCCCCCAGATTGATCCCGGTCAGTTGTTCCGGCGTGCATTCCATGTAATTGGCCAGTGGACGGTTGCCGAAACTCAGTACCAGATCCGGAGAATAGCGGCAGATCATGGCCGGTGAGTCTTCGACCAGAATGCGGTATCGCTCTTCGCTCTGGCGCACGTGCTCGGCCGCCAGAGTGGCTTCGGTCACGTCCAGCCACAGGCCGACCGCCTCCACGGGCATGCCGAGGTCGTCACGCAACAATCGCGCTTCGTCCAGCAACCAATGGTAGTGGCCGTTCTTGTTGCGCAACCTGTAACGCCGACTGACAACGCCTCCGCGCAACAGCTGCCGGTTACGCTCGAACCAGATGTCGCGGTCTTCGGGGTGAATGTATTCCGCCAGCTGGCCATCTACGCAGTCAGCCAGCGTCCAGCCCAGCAAGGGCGTGAGACTGTCACTGAAAAAGGTTGGCTCAAGGTTACCGTGATCGTAGCGCTGCACGTAAATCACGGCCGGCGAGCTGGCAATGAGGTTATCCAGCCGGGAGTGAGCGGCCGCTGCTTCGGTTTCCTGATTCTTGATATCACTGACATCGAGCATGAAACCCAACACTCGCTGAACCTGACCACTGATCAGCGCCTGACCCTGAATACGGTACCAGAGGGTTTCCTGGGCGGGGTCGCTCTGTGCCAGACGCACGCAAAGCAGCAGCGGCGTGCCTTTGTCACGTAACTGCGCCAGACGACTGGAAAGCTCTTGTCGATCAGCCGGATGAATCAACGCCAACCAGTCTTGACGCGACAGACTTTCGACCCGGTCACCCAGACGCAGACTGCGCGCCAGTTGCGGTGCCAGCAGGATTTCGTCACGAGCAGGCATCAGCTCCCACCAACCGGTGCCCAGTAGATCCTGAAGCACCGCCAGGCGCTCTACATGGTGACGGTTGTGCTGCTCGGACAAGCGAAAAAGCACCGGCCCGGCCAGCGCCGAACACAGGTTGAGCCACTCGCGCTCACCAAGATCCGGAGCCTGCTGTTGCGGGTTATAGAAACCGAACATCAGCCATGCTTTAGCAACGTTGTCACGGCTGTGGGGGATCAGAAAACCGTCCGCGTTGCCGAAGGCACTCTGCAACGGCCCTTGGTCGACGCCGCCGCCAAACCTGAGTTGATGGGTGATATTGGCATCGAATCGATCCAGCGCATTGCCCAGTCGCTGCCCAACCTGCCATAACTCCGGTGCGGTGTGGGCGCTGTACTGGCAGTAGACACGCCAGCCAGCGCCGCTGACTTCCGGCAATACCAGCGCCAGACAGGGAACGCGCCATAGCTGCGCCAGTTCCTCGAGTTGCTCGGTCACCACGGCAGTCAGCCGGTCTACGCTGCACACGCGCACACGTTCGGCCATTTGCCCGGCAAAGCGCAGGCATTGCTGGCGGCTGCGGGCGGCACTGGCCTCCTCCATCAAGTCGCTGATATCCAGCAGCTGCAACAGCCAGCCCTTGCCATGCGCCTGCACCCAGCCACGGGCGTGCAAGGTATGCGCATCGGCACTCTTGAAGTCCAGGTCCAGCATGTGCCCCAGCCAGTCATGCGGCACGCCTTCAATGACCAGCGCGCTGTTTGGCAGCAACAGGTTCATCAACCGCTGCGCAGCTGACAGCGGAGCGGCAATGCCCAACCGCGCAAGCAACTGCGGGCTGATGCTCTGTATCCGTCCTTCGTCATCGAGCAGCACATAAAGGTCGACCCCGACCGGTCCCGGCTCGCTCGAAACGGGCACAGCCTGGGATACCGGCGGCGCTTCACCACGGCCCAGCCAACGGCTCAGACGATTTTTTTCAAGGGGCAAGTTGCAGACTCGCTTGTGCAGTAAGGTTGGTCGGCAAGCGCGGGACCTCGCCGATGCCAGGGAGCGTCAATAAAGGGAGTACCTGGGTCAATCGGGTCTTGGGGTACTGGATGGTCACCGTCAGAACACCGGCGGTGTAGGTCACGTTGGTATAACTGGCGTTGAAACCCAGCGCAGGCGGCATCCATGACAGCTGATTCATGACGACACTCTGCGCCTGGCTGACCAACAGAGTGTTATAGCCACTCACTGTCGGGCTAAGGGCGACACTTCGGCGCACGGCTTCACTGGCCGCCGCATTGAAAGACTGCATCATAAGCAACGGCAGGCTATAACTCACCACGCCATAGAACACGGCAAAGAAAACAACGAACACCGCAGCGAACTCAATAGCGGCGGCACCTTGCTGCCGATGAGGCAAGGCATGCTGCAGAACGGTTTTCATATCAACGTCTACCCTGACATTTACGGCTTCAACAGAGCATAGATTCTTTCCGGAAAACAGGATGTTTTTTGCTTGATGAAATTATTTCTTCTGCTTGTCTGGTTTGTAATTTGCGCCGAACAGGATGCGCGACGCAAGCACATTTCAAACGGGCTGACACTGGGCGCAACAACACTGGCGGCCGCCTGGCTGGCAGGCACCGGAACGACCTGGCTAGGCGCCCCGCCACTGGAAGCCGCGCTGGCACTGGCGCTGGCACTGGCACTGGCACTGGCACTGGCACTGGCACTGGCACTGGCACTGGCACTGGGCTTGACATTGCCTGGTTATGCGCTCGGCAAGCTGGGCGCCGGAGACGTCAAGCTGATGGCCGCACTCGCGCTCGCCTCCGACAGCGTCTATTTACTGTGCACGTTTATCGGCGCAGGCATCGCCGCGCTGACCTGGGTGTTGCTCGCCAGGAAAGTGCAGCATCATATAAACCAACGAGTTGCGCGGCGTTACGCCTATATGTTCCCTGACGCGCCAGATAAATATCCCTTTTCACCTTTTTTATTGGCGGGCTTGCTGCTGACAGTAGCGTTGCTCCATTAGTCGACTCTCGGCCAATTGAAAGTTTAATGCTATGTACATAGTCGGAAAGTACGACTACGGTTAACACATCGCTGTGGCGTACTGTCATTGAACTACCCGAAACGGGTCATACAACGCTTAATCATGTTTTGCTGAATGGATAAAGGTTCCGGTCTGCCGGCCTTAACAGCATGGAGTTGCATGTGGATAACTACCCGGTCACGAAAGTTCTGGTGGTCGACGACCAGCCTCTTATTGTTGAAGAACTCTGTGAGTTTCTGGAGAGCAACGGCTATGCGTGCGTGCGCTGTCATTCAAGCCTTGAGGCCATCGAGCATTTCAGCAGCGACAGCGCTATTGGCATCGTACTCTGCGACCTGGAAATGCCAGGCATGAATGGGATCGAGATGGTCGAAGCCATGAAGATGGCTGGCGGCAAGACGCATCTGTTCGAGGCCATCATGCTGACCGGACAAGCCGAGAAAAAGGACGTCATCAAGGCTCTGCGAGCCGGCATCACCGATTACTACCAGAAGCCGGTCAACCTTGAAGAGTTGCTTGAGGGTGTCCAGTTGCAGGTGGAAGCGCTGCACGAACGGCAGAAAAACCGTCAGCAATTGGGCCTGCTCAACGAGAAACTTCAGTTTCTGGCCGCATCCATAGACGACCGCTATCAAAATCTGGATAACGTTCAGAACAGGGCGCAGTCCGAGCGCAAAACCAGCCTCGAGAGTGATGCACAGATGCCCGTATCGCTGGCCAAATTGTCACCCCGCCAGCTTGACGTCGCGCGCCTGGTCAGCAAGGGGCTGACCAATTACCAGATTGCCTGCGAACTGGGCATTACCGAAAACACTGTCAAACTCTACGTGTCCCAAGTGCTGCGCTTGACCCACATGCATAACCGCACCCAACTGGCCTTGGCATTTTCACCCGGCAAATCGGCAGAGCGGCAAAAGCTGATCGAAAGCCAGGACTGAAACCGAATCAGGCCTCGATTTCCGTCAACACGACGTGATAGGGCACATCCACCAGGGCCGAATGCACCTGATTGCGGCCCGCGTGCTTGGCGCAGTACAACGCAGTATCCGCCTGTGACGCAAGGCTCAGACTGTCGTCATTAGCCCCCAGAGAAACGACCCCAGCGCTGAAAGTGCAAAACAGATCGGTCGGCTGCGCGGGGTAATGGATCTCCGCAAAGCGATGGCGGATCTCATCAAGCACTTTATGGGCACTTTGAATGTCGGTATCGGGCATGACGATGGCAAACTCCTCACCACCGTAACGACCGATGAAGTCGGTCTTGCGCAGGCGCTGCTTGAGAAACAGCGCCAGGCTTTTGATGACGCGATCTCCCATCGGGTGACCGTGGCTGTCGTTGACCTTCTTGAAGTGGTCGATATCGAGCATGGCAAAACACAGCGGCTTACCCTCGCGTCGCGAGCGAAAGCTGCAATCTTCCAGCAGTTGCAGGATGTGCGTGTGATTGTAGAGCCCGGTCAGGCTGTCACGAACCATGCGCGCCTTGAGGCTGCGGGCTCTGGCGGCGCGATTGCGAACCGTGGTGATCAGGTGGCGTGGCTTGATCGGCTTGGTGAGGAAGTCATCGCCGCCCTCGCTCATGGCGTCAAGCTGCTTGTCCTGATCATCCTCGACCGACAGGTAAATGATCGGCACGCTGACATAGCGGTCATTATGGCGAATGACCTTGGCCAGCTCAGTCCCGGTGCAACCAGGCATGTACATGTCGAGAATGATCAGGTTCGGCTGAAACTCCGCCAGTTCGGACATTGCCTGAATCGGGTCGAGCAGAACCCGCGTAACAATTCCGGCTGCATTCAGAATGCGTTCGGTGTGCATTGCCTGAGCGCGGGAATCGTCGATGATCAGCACTTTATAGGGTTCGTATTGAGCGACGCAGGTCAAGACTTCGATTTTTTCCAGCAGACTCGACGCTTCCAGCGCGCCGGTCAAAAACTCTTCGCCACCGGCCCGCACTGCTGCGAGGCGGGTGGGCGTATCGGTTTCGTTAAGGCTGAAAAACAACAGCGGAAGCTTCTGCTCCAGGCCTTCCTGAGCCTGTGAAGCCAGCTTCAGACCCTGACCGGCCCCGCTGAAATCGACATCCATGACAATCGCCGCCGGATGCCGTTGCGCCATTGCGCGCTGAAACTCGGCAACACTGTGCAACGACACAGCTGCCAGACCGAAAAACTCCAGCTGCTTGGCCAGACGCTCGGCCCGCTCATGGTCCTGAAGCACCACATAGACCGGCTTGCGCAGCGGAGGCAGCGACGTTTGCTCAAGCTGGTCGCCATGCCGCAGCCCGGTGCGGGAGAGACGTTGCATCAGACGATTGAGGTCAGTGATGACGCGGCTGTTGAGGCGACCGCGATTGGCTTCGACAGCCTCAAGTGCCTGGTTGATGTCATGCGCCAGTGAAATGTGTTCAACCTGCTCGAAGCGCTCGGCAAAGCGCAGTAAACGCAACGTCGACTCCTTGAGCTCAGCCATGTCGCCAGCCGACCACTCAGCTTTCTGCAGACGTTGCCACGTCTCCAGAATCTGGCGTGCCTGGTGGATGACCCTTTGGGCAAAATGATGCTTCAGGCGATCTCGGCTAGGGTCTTCTGGCTCGGTCATATTGAGACTACTGTGGTTTTACTGAGCGATACGGCTGATGGCTCTATGCTAGCACCTCCGTTACAACAGAACAGTGCCGTAAGTCACTTATTTGACAACATTTTGATGGCGCTTAGCCATTACTCAAAATCAATCGACTGATAAAGCCTGGCTATAGGCCTTGAGTTGCAACCTGGAAGTTGAAAGCAATTCGCTTTTGGCTTGAAGCTCGAAGCTTGCAGCTGCCCCGATCGCACCTTAGGGTAAGGTTGCGGTCGAACCCCACGTGAAGCATTCAACTCAAGATCGAAAGGACCCTACCATGCTGGATTGGAAGAACCGCGCAGGCAGCGCGGGTGAGCGCACCGCTGACACTTCATCGGTCAAACGCCGCGGTTACCTGGGTAACCTGTTCTATAGCCGCGCTCTGGGCGCCTTGATCTTGATTTACCTGCTGGTTGCACTGGTAGTCGGCTGGTACTGGAGCAAAGAGCCTGCACTGTTCCCTGTACAACAGAACGCTCAAGCCGCCGCCGAGCGCGAAGGCAAGCCAATGGTTATCGGCTACACGACGGTTGAAACGCTCAAGACCGTGGCTGGCACCCTGCTCAACAAGCGCGGTGGATATCTGTCCAACGACCGCATGCCACCGGGCTTGTGGCTGGACAACATTCCAAGCTGGGAATACGGCGTACTGGTGCAGGTGCGTGACTTGAGTCGTGCGCTGCGCAAAGACTTTGCCCGTTCCCAGTCTCAATCTGCCGAAGATGGCGATCTGGCTCGCGCCGAGCCGCTGTTCAACTTCAACAATCGCAGCTGGATCCTGCCTTCCAGCGAGTCGCAATACGCCGAAGGTATCAACTCTCTGAGTCGCTACCAGGCACGTTTGTCCGACCCGAACCAGAAAGGCGCGCTGTTCTATGCCCGCGCCGACAACCTGAACAACTGGCTGGGTGATGTCGGCACCCGCCTGGGCTCGCTGTCGCAACGCCTTTCGGCCAGTGTCGGTCGGGTCAAACTCAACAGCACGCTGAAAACCGAGGCCGCTGTTTCGGTCAAACCTGGCGAAGTACCGCAGGTAGACGAGGAAATCGTCGAGACCCCGTGGCTGGAAGTGGACAACGTGTTCTATGAAGCGCGCGGTCAGGCCTGGGCTCTGTCGCATCTGCTGCGCGCCATCGAGGTCGACTTCGCCGATGTACTGGCCAAGAAGAATGCGACCGTCAGCGTGCGTCAGATCATTCGTGAGCTGGAAGCGTCCCAGGAACCGCTGTGGAGCCCGATGATTCTGAATGGCAGCCCGTTCGGTGTGTTCGCCAACCACTCGCTGGTCATGGCCAACTACATCTCGCGTGCCAACGCCGCGGTCATCGACCTGCGCCAGTTGCTGAATCAAGGCTGATGTCTATTCCCGCCAACGAGGCCGCGCACCGTGCCGCCTCGGATGCCGAGCAGATCGCCTGGGTCGACGAGCAGGACCGACTGCTCGGCTCGCGGGGCGGGTCCGCGCCGACTTGCGCGAGCGCGGACTGATCGGGCGCGGCACTTATATCCTGCTGTTCAACAGTGCCGGTGAGCTTTGCGTGCATCGGCGCACACTGAGCAAAGCGATTTATCCCGGTTATTGGGATGTCGCCGCAGGCGGAATGGTGCAGGCGGATGAAAGCTATGACGAGTCCGCTGCCCGGGAACTGGAAGAGGAGCTGGGCGTCAGTGGCGTACCGTTGCAGGCCCACGAACGGTTTTTCTTCGATCAGCCGGGCAACCGGCTCTGGTGCGCCGTATTTTCAGCCGTGTGGGACGGGCCCTTGAGATTGCAGCCCGAAGAAGTGCTGGAAGCGCGCTTCATGCCCATCGCCGACGTTCTGCATCAGGCTGAAAAAATCCCTTACTGCCCGGACTCGCTCGCGGCGCTGAAACGCTACCTGCAGCAGATAGAGAATGCTCAGTAAGCCAGTGTTCAGAAATTGGCGTATCCAGCCCCTTAGCAACCGGTCTGTTTGCCGTTACACTGCGCGACCTTTTCAAACTGGACCGGCCCTGCCGTTTCAGTAGCGCTGCCCCTGCCAGAGTGGGGCTTCGCGGTCGATGGTTCGTGTGAGCCCGACCCATCTTCAGTCCTCAACAAGAGGATTTTTGCGTGGCTAAAAAAGCCGCTTCTCTCGCCGCCCTTGGTGGCCTGGTGTTTTCAACCGACGCAGGGCGTCATTGCCCGGATTGTCGTCAGCCCGTTGCCGACTGCACCTGCAAACAGACCGCCATCCCCGAAGGGGACGGTATTGCCCGCGTGCGCCGGGAAAGCAAAGGCCGCGGCGGCAAGACCGTGACTACCATCAGTGGTGTCCCGCTGGCAGAAGAGCCGCTCAAAGAACTCGCCAAGGCCCTCAAGCAGCGCTGTGGCACAGGCGGATCGCTCAAGGACGGCGTGATCGAGATTCAGGGCGATCACGTCGAACTGCTATTGGCAGAGCTGATCAAAAAAGGCTTCAAGGCTAAAAAGTCCGGCGGCTGAATCCGCGTAGCGGGCAGCGAATCAAATCGTCATTTCAACTCATTACACTGCGCCCAGCTGGCTATTGGCTGGCGCAACGACTTCTTTATAGGGGACTTCGATGTCCGTACGACGCACACGCAAAGACGATGGCAGCCAATGGACGGTTGCGGACAGCCGCAGCGTTTATGGTATTCGCCATTGGGGCGCGGGTTATTTTGCAATCAACGAAGCAGGTCGCGTTGAAGTCCGTCCCAATGGGCCGGACAGCTCGCCCATCGACCTTTACGAACAGGTCGACAACCTGCGCAAGAGCGGCCTGTCGCTGCCCTTGCTGGTGCGCTTCCCCGACATTCTGCAAGACCGTGTGCGTCAACTGACCGGTGCATTCGACAGCAACATCGCGCGCCTGGAATACCAGAGCCAATACACCGCGCTGTACCCGATCAAGGTCAACCAGCAGGAAGCGGTGGTGGAAAACATCATCGCCACGCAGAACGTCTCCATCGGTCTGGAAGCGGGTTCCAAACCGGAGCTGATGGCCGTGCTGGCATTGGCGCCCAAAGGCGGCACCATCGTCTGCAACGGTTACAAGGACCGTGAGTTCATACGTCTGGCGCTGATGGGCCAGAAGCTGGGCCACAACGTATTCATCGTCATCGAGAAAGAATCCGAAGTCGAGCTGGTGATCGAAGAAGCCGCCGAGCTGAAAGTCGCCCCTCAGGTAGGCCTGCGCGTGCGTCTGTCTTCCCTGGCGTCGAGCAAATGGGCGGACACCGGCGGCGAGAAATCCAAGTTCGGTCTGTCGGCCGCACAATTGCTGTCGGTGGTCGAGCGCTTCCGCAAGGCCGGGCTCGATCAGGGCATCCGCCTGCTGCACTTCCACATGGGCTCGCAGATCGCCAACCTGGCTGATTACCAGCACGGCTTCAAAGAGGCTATCCGCTATTACGGCGAACTGCGCAAACTCGGCCTGCCGGTGGATTACATCGATGTCGGCGGCGGTCTGGGCGTCGACTACGACGGCACCCACTCACGCAACGCCAGCTCGATCAACTACGACATGGACGATTACGCAGGTGTGGTGGTCGGCATGCTCAAGGAGTTCTGCGATGCGCAAAGCCTGCCGCACCCGCATATCTTCTCGGAAAGCGGCCGCTCGCTGACCGCCCACCACGCCATGCTGGTGGTCCAGGTGACCGACGTCGAGAAGCATAACGACGAAGTGCCGGAAATCTCCGACAAGGAAAGCCTGCCGGAAACCGTGCAGTGGCTGGTGGACCTGCTGGGTCCGACCGACATAGAAATGGTCACCGAAACCTACTGGCGTGCCACGCATTACATGAGCGACATCGCTACCCAGTACGCCGATGGCAAAATCAGCCTGGCAGAGAAGGCACTCGGCGAACAATGCTACTTCGCCGTCTGCCGCCGCCTGTACAACTCGCTGAAGGCACGTCAACGCTCGCACCGTCAGGTGCTCGACGAACTCAACGACAAGCTGGCCGACAAGTACATCTGCAACTTCTCGGTGTTCCAGAGCCTGCCCGATACCTGGGCCATCGGCCAGGTGCTGCCGATTCTGCCCTTGCACCGTCTGGACGAAGAGCCGGTGCGCCGCGCCGTGCTTCAGGACCTGACCTGCGATTCCGACGGCAAGATCAAGCAGTACGTCGATGAGCAGAGCATCGAGACCAGCATGCCGGTGCACTCGTTGAACGGAGGCGAAGACTATCTGCTGGGGATCTTCCTGGTAGGCGCCTATCAGGAAATTCTGGGGGATATGCACAACCTGTTCGGTGATACCGACTCGGTGAACATCTACCAGAACCCGGACGGCAGCGTTTACCACGCGGGCATCGAAACCCACGACACCATCGAAGACATGCTGCGCTACGTGCATTTGTCGCCGGAAGAACTGATGACCCATTACCGGGACAAGGTCGCCAGCGCCAAGATTACCCCGCGCGAGCGTACCTACTTCCTCGACGCCCTGCGCCTGGGGCTGACACGCTCTTCGTACCTGTCGTCCTGATTCCAGGATTTGCGATGGGGCCTGCAATTGGGGCCCCATCTACTGTGACTGTGGTGCCAATGCTGTGCACTCATCGTTACAGGCAAGTTCTGATAAGCCAGGAGAACGAGGCCAAACGCCTTGTTTCGGGGTGCGTTCCGGCCTCTTCGCGAGCAAGCTCGCTCCTACGAGACTTATGCGTTGGCGCGATGGTCATGCGCACATCGTAAGCCGCTACCAACATTCCCTGTAGGCAACGTCCTGTTCTACCTGCAGCCCTCTACCCTGCCCGTTTTCTGCGCCAGAATTCGCGGTCGCATTCCCGGTAGAGAAGCACTCCATCATGCCCGACCCCACCAGCGCGCCGCTCTTTCGTCTGGAAATTGCCCGCCTGCAGCGCTGCTTCACTGTCATATCGTTCAGCGCAAGCGAGGCGATCAGCCAGCCTTTTACATTTGAACTGGACATTCTTGGCGACGGCCTGGATCTGGACCTGACCGGCCTGATGTACAAACCTGCCTCGCTGAGCTTCGGAAGCCGGAAGAACTTTCACGGTCAGATTCAAGGCGCGACACGCAAGCATTACCAACCCGGCCCGGCGTGTTACACGCTGATAATGGGGCCTCGGCTGGCATGCCTCGGGTTACGCCACCAGTCGCGCATCTTTCAGCACATGACCGCCACCCGGATCATCACCCAGGTGCTCGAAGAACATGGCCTGAAGAACTGTTTCCGTTTTGACCTGCCGACCGAGTGCCGCGAACGCGACTGTTGCGTGCAGTATCAGGAATCCGACCTGCAACTGGTCCAGCGCCTGTGCGCAGAAGAAGGCATTCACTACCACTTTGTCCATTCACGGCATCGCCACGAACTGGTATTCGGCGCCAACCTGCACGGGTTTGCGCGCAGCCCTGTCGCACGCTGGCGTCAATTCGCGCAACAGTCCGGGGTGACCCGGTTTGCCGTCACCGAGCATGCAACGGATCTGCCCGGCAGCCGCGCAGCCCAGCACGCGACAGGCGAGAGTACCTTGCCGTTCGTGACTTGCGCAGAACTGCTGCCGCTGGCCGACCATCCCGAGAAGAACTGGAACCACATGTGGCTGATCACCGAAGTCCGGCATCGCTTTGGCATCGTTGATGGCAATGACCGCGGGGCATCGGAACGCTACTCGAACCAGTTCAAGGCCATACCATGGGAAGTCGGCTTCAGAACGCCTGCCCCGGCACCGTGCGCGCCCATTGCGCATCTTCAGCGAGGCTGGATCATCGGCATCAGCGGCGAACCGGCAAGGCTTGATGCGTCAGGCCGGGTACACGTCCGGCTGGAGTGGGAATGGCAACACCCGAATGATCCCGGCGGTGGCTGCTGGCTGCATCTGGCACCGGGGCTGGATATCGAATGTCGCGCCGGCATGTCAGTGGCGGTGAGCTTTTCTGTGGATGACACACACCCACCACTGATCATCGGCGGTCTGCCGGTGCAGGAGGCGCGCCGCGAGAATGATCCAGCGCCTGTCGATAACGTCCTAATGCACCTCGACCGGCAAATATTCATCGGGCCTGACCGACTGCTGCAACTCGCAGACGGGGTCTGCCTATACCTTGGTGAAGGCAGCAAAGTCACAGTGGATGCGGGGTCCAGCACGGTGCAGATCGACGATGATGGCCTGACACTGAGCAGCCCGCGCATCAGCTTTGCCAGCAAGGCGAATGGCCGTTCTTCGGGTGATCCGGACGCTATTGAATGACGTAGCAGTAACTATGCGGCACTGGGGCGAAGCGCGACGGTCTCAGGCATATCCGACTTATCTGCCAGAGCCCTTCCCTTATGATACGAGTGATTTTCCTGACACTGATGACGGGTGCCGTACTGGCAGCATTGTCCGGTTGCTCGCCCTTGAAGCTGCTCAACACGTTGAATCCGACCGGCCCTGTCGATCATGTCTACGGGGTGGCCTACGGGCAGGATCCACGCAACACGCTGGACGTTTACACCCCACAGACTAAACCGGCCAATGCGCCAGTCGTGGTGTTTTTCTATGGCGGCAGCTGGAACACCGGTTCGAAAGCCAATTACGTCTTCGTCGGCGAAGCATTGGCTGCGCGTGGCATGGTCGTCGTGATTGCCGACTACAGGCTCTATCCGCAGGTGCGCTACCCAAGCTTTCTGGAAGATTCAGCCAAGGCGCTGGCCTGGGCGCACAAGCATGCAAAAACCTACGGTGGCGATCCTGACCGCTTGTACGTGATGGGCCACAGTGCAGGTGCCTATAACGCTGCGATGCTGGCGCTCGACCCCCGCTGGCTGGCCCGTGAAGGCTTGTCGCCGTCCATTCTCAGCGGCTGGATCGGGCTGGCCGGGCCGTACGACTTTCTGCCTATCGAGAACGCCGATGTGAAACCGGTGTTCTTTTTCCCCGACTCACCGCCTGACTCGCAACCCATCAACCACGTCAGTTCCAGCGCGCCCCCTGCGTTGCTGATGGCCTCGAATACGGACTCGCTGGTCAACCCCAAACGCAACACCGGTGGCCTGGCGCGGGCATTGCGCGAGGCGGGTGTGCCGGTACGCGACCTGTATTTCTCGCGCACCAATCACGGCACGCTGGTCGGCGCATTTGCCAAGCTGTTAAGCGGCCTGGCACCGGTGGTCGACGAGGTCGACATGTTCGTCAATCACACCCCGCAAAGGCTCGCGGAAAAGAACCGTGCGGTCTTGAAGACTCAGTGAACGAACCAGCCGTCCCGGCGCGTCAATCGCCAGGCAATGGCGCCAAGGCTCAGGCCGCGCAGCAGGGTAAAAGCCAGAAACGTCAGCCATAGCGCGTGATTGCCGCGGCTGGAAGCCAGATAAGCCAGCGGCGCGATGCCTGCTGCGCTGAACAGCATCGCGTTGCGCATTTCACGCGCACGGGTGGCACCGATGAACAGCCCGTCCAGCAGGTAACTCCAGACGGCCAGCAATGGCATCAGCGCCAGATACGGCAGATAGGTCATGGCCGTGGCGCGAACCTCGGGAATATCGGTCTGCACGCTGACGAACACATGCCCGCCCACCAGAAACAACAGCGCAAATGCCGCGCTGGCAATCAGTGACCAGCCTCCCGCGACCACCAGCGAGCGCCGCAGCGTATCCCGGTCACGCGCACCAATGGCATGGCCGCACAGCGCCTCGACCGCATGCGCCAGCCCGTCCAGTGCATGGGCAGTCAACAGCAGGCCGTTGAGCAACAATGCGTTGGCGGCAACCGTTGCGTCACCCAGACGAGCGCCCTGCACGGTGATCAGGAACATCACCGATTGCAGCGCCAGTGTGCGCAGAAAGATGTCTCGATTGACCGCCAGCAAGGGTCTCCAGTTGCTCCATAGCTTCAGCGCTGACCAGACGATCTGCCCCGGCCAGGCGCGTAAGGTCTTGCGGGCCAGCAGCAGACCGAGCACTACGCCGGTCCACTCTGCCAGCACCGAGGCACGCGCCGAACCGACCACGCCCCAGTCCAGGCCGATGACGAACCACAGGTTGAGCGCGATATTGACCAGATTGGTGATGAGCAGAATGGCCAGTGGCGCTCTGGCGTTCTGCGCGCCGAGAAACCAGCCGACCAGCGCATAACTGGCCAGCGCCGCAGGCAGGCCGAACAGCCGGGTGTGGAAGAAATCCAGGGTCATTTGCTGCAGATCGGCAGACGGCTGCATCATCGCCAGCGCCAGATGGCTGAACGGCAAGGCGATCACACCCAGCAACAACGCCAGCCCGACGGCCAGCAACAGCCCCTGCAACAGGATCCGGCGCAGCGCAGCACTGTCATTGCGCCCTGCCGCCTGCGCGGCAAAACCGGTGGTGCCCATGCGTAGAAAACCCATGGCCCAGGCAAGGAAAGTGTAAAGCGTCGACCCGACCGCGACGGAACCCAACTGATGTGCGTGCGGCAGATGACCGATCACTGCGCTGTCGACCAGCGCTACCAGCGGAACGGAAATATTCGACAGAATCATCGGCGCAGCCAGCGCCCAGACACGACGATGGGTTGAGCGATGACGCCAATCGTTGAGCAACGTGGACATGAGAACTCCCGGCAAGGCGAGCATTGTAGCCAGAGCGCCAAGGCTTTGCTGTGCAGATGATGGTGGCCCGGTCGTGAATGTGCGGCGCGGCGAACATTTGTGACGCGGAGCGTCACCCAAGGCATTCCCACGCTGGAGCGTGAGGAACGATAGCCAAGCTCTACGTCCTGCGCTGGCGTGTGAGGAATGCTAGGGACTACCTGTTCAATCTGACAGTAATACTTGTCATCACGACTGTTATATAGTCGCACCCTCTCTACCGTTGCCGATGAGTGCCACCATGTTCAACAAAGGATTGTTTCTGGCTTGCGCGCTTGCGTTGCTGAGCGCCTGTGATTCCTCCTCCCCGGATAAACCGGCGCCAGCCGCTGCAGCAACGACCCAGGCAGCGGTTACCGATACAAAGCCCAAACCCGCAGTCGACCTCGCCGCGCTGAGCAAGCGCTACGCAGGGCGCGAACTGACCGTCATCGACGTGTCGGAAATCCAGATCGACGGCGCAAGCGCCCTGTCGGTGAGCTTTTCCGTGCCGCTCGACCCGGAGCAGAAGTTCGGCGAAAAACTTCATCTGGTGGACAGCAAGAACGGCAAGGTCGACGGTGCCTGGGAGCTGTCGGACAACCTCATGGAACTGCGCCTGCGCCACCTTGAGCCGCAGCGCAAACTGGTGCTGACCGTCGATACCGGTCTGCAGGCCGTCAACAAGGCCACGCTCGCGGCCGAATACATCAGCCGTCTGGAAACCCGTGACCTGCAAGCCACCGTAGGCTTCGCCAGCCGTGGCAGCCTGTTGCCGACGCGGCTGGCCGAGGGCTTGCCAGTCATCGCCCTGAACGTCGACAAGGTGGATGTCGAATTCTTCCGCGTCAAACCCGACTCGATGCCCAACTTCCTCGCCCAGTGGGACGGTGCGTCGAGCCTGTCCAGCTACAGCTCCGAAGAACTGCTGCCCATGGCCGAACTGGTCTACAGCGGCCGTTTCGATCTCAAGCCTGCGCGCAATACCCGTGAGACCCTGCTGCTGCCGATTGCCGGTATCAAACCCCTGCAACAGCCGGGTGTTTATCTGGCGGTCATGCGCGCTTCGGGGACCTACAGCTACTCGCAGCCAGCTACCCTGTTCACCCTCAGTGATATCGGTCTGTCGGTACACCGTTACAGCAACCGCTTGGACGTTTTCACTCAGGCGCTCGAGGGCGGCAAGGCCCTGAGCGATGTGAGCATCGACGTGTACGACGACAGCGGCAAGGTTGTCGCCCAAGGCAAGACCGACAGCGACGGCCACACTCAACTGCCGCTGCCAGCCAAGGCCGCGGTGGTGCTGGCGCACAAGGACGAACAGACCAGCATGCTGCGCCTGAACAGCTCGGCGCTGGACCTGGCCGAGTTCGACATCTCCGGCCCGCAGGCTCACCCGCTGCAATTCTTCATTTTCGGCCCGCGTGACCTGTATCGCCCCGGTGAAACCGTGCTGCTCAACGGCCTGCTGCGTGACAGCGACGGCAAGAACGTCAAGCCACAACCCATTACCGTCGAAGTGCGCCGCCCTGATGATCGGGTCAGCCGCAAGTTCGTCTGGGAAGCCGACAGCAGTGGGTTTTACCAGTATCAATTGCAACTCGCCGATGAAGCGCCGACCGGTCGCTGGCAACTGGTGTTCGACCTGGGCGACGGCAAACCGCAGCTTTACGAATTCAAGGTTGAAGACTTCCTGCCCGAGCGCCTGGCTCTGGAACTCAAGGGCAGCGACACGCCGGTTGCGCCTGCTGACAACCCCGAGTTCGACATCACGGGCCGCTACCTGTACGGCGCGCCCGCCTCGGGCAATACCCTGACTGGTCAGGTCTACGTGCGTCCGCTGCGCGAAGCCGTGCCGAAACTGCCGGGCTATCAGTTCGGTTCGATCACCGAAGAAGACCTCAAGCATGACCTGGAGCTTGAGCCCGTTACGCTCGACGCCGAAGGCCACTCGACGCTCGCCGTGCAGAGCGAATGGGCGCAAGCCAAATCGCCACTGCAACTGATTCTGCAAGCCAGCCTGCAAGAGTCCGGCGGGCGTCCGATCACCCGTCGTCTGGTGCAGCCGATCTGGCCTGCCGAGCACTTGCCCGGCGTGCGTGCGTTGTTTGGCAGCAGTACAGGCAGCGATGACTACGACGACGAAGCCGGCAAGGGCGAGGCGCAGACCAACGGCGACGGCCCGGCCGAATTTGAAATCGTGATGGCCGATGCCGCTGGCAACAAACTGGCCGCTGATAATGTAAAAGTCCGGTTGATTCGTGAGCGCCGCGACTACTACTGGAATTATTCGGCCAACGATGGCTGGAGCTACTACCACTTCAACGAGAAATTCCTCAACCTGAACGAGGAAACTCTCAACATCACCAAAGACTCGACAGCCAAAATCAGCTTCCCGGTCGAGTGGGGCCCTTACCGTGTCGAAGTGGAAGCCCCGTCCACCGGCATGGTCAGCAGCCTGCGCTTCTGGGCGGGCTATCGTTGGCAGGACAACACCGATGGCGGTGCGGTCAGGCCGGATCAGGTCAAGCTGGCGCTGGACAAACCGGCCTACAACGATGGCGACACCGCCACGGTGACCGTCACGCCACCCGCTGCGGGCAAGGGCTATCTGCTGGTCGAGTCCAGCGAAGGCCCATTGTGGTGGAAGGAAATCGACGTGCCGGCCGAGGGCAAATCGTATGAAATCCCGCTGGACAAAAAGTGGGCTCGCCACGATCTGTACGTCACCGCTCTGGTCATACGCCCCGGCGAGCGCAAGGCCAACGTCACGCCGAAGCGCGCCGTGGGTGTACTGCACCTGCCGCTGGACCGCACGCAACGCAAACTGGCGCTGACGGTCACCGCACCAGAGAAAATGCGCCCCAAACAGCCGCTTAAACTCAAGATTGTCGCCAAAAATGCTGATGGCAGCGTGCCAAGGCAGGTGCAAGTGCTGGTGTCGGCAGTGGACGTCGGCATTCTCAACATCACCCGCTACGCCACGCCTGACCCGTTTGCCAGCCTGTTTGGCCGCAAGCAGTATGGCGCGGACCAACTGGATATCTATGGCCAGTTGATCGAAGCCGGTCAGGGACGCCTGGCCAGCATGGCGTTCGGTGGCGATGCGCTGGCCAAAGGCGGCAAGCGTCCGGACACCAGCGTGACCATCGTGGCACTGCAAAGCGCACCGGTTACCCTGAACGACGCGGGTGAAGGCGAAGCGAGTGTCGACATTCCAGACTTCAACGGCGAACTGCGGGTCATGGCTCAGGCCTGGACCGACGACCGCTATGGCATGGCCGAGACAAAAACCATCGTTGCTGCGCCGATCATCGCCGAGCTGTCGACGCCGCGCTTCCTCGCAGGTGGCGACCAGACCAGCGTCGCGCTTGACGTCTCCAACCTGTCGGGCAAAGCGCAAAAGCTGGACGTGAAGATCAGCGCTGAAGGCCAGTTGAGCATTCCTGGCGGCGATCAGATCAAGCCCTTGCAACTCAAAGAGGGGCAGCGCGTCACCCTTAAAGTGCCGGTACTGGCGCAGGGTGGACTGGGTCAGGGCAAAATCAAAGTGCTGGTCGAAGGTCTGGACCTGCCCGGTGAAACCCTGCCCGCCTTCACTCGCGAGTGGAGCATCGGTGTGCGCCCTGCCTACCCGGCGATGCTCAGGCATTATCGCGCCACTCTCAACGAGCAAAGCTGGAGCCTGCCGGACGGTGCACTTGAAGCCTTCGAGCCTGCCGGTCGCGAAGCCATGCTGTCGCTGTCGAGCCGTCCGCCGCTGAACATCGGTGAACAGATTCGGGCATTGAAGGCCTACCCTTACGGTTGTCTGGAGCAGACCGCCAGCGGCCTGTATCCATCGCTGTATGCCGACGCGGCGACGCTCAAGCGTCTGGGCCTGACCGGCGAACCGGATGCCGAACGCAAGCACAAGGTCGAGATCGGCATCGAGCGCCTGCTGGGCATGCAACGTTACAACGGCAGCTTTGGCCTTTGGGGCTCGGACAGCGACGAAGAGTACTGGCTGACCGCCTATGTCACCGACTTCCTGCTGCGCGCCCGCGATCAGGGCTTTGCCGTACCACCGGACGCGCTGAAGAAAGCCAGTGAACGCCTGCTGCGCTATTTGCAGGATGCCGGGCAGATTCAGGTCAATTACAGCCAGAACGCCGAACATACGCGCTTTGCCGTGCAAGCCTATGCGGGGCTGGTGCTGTCACGCAGCCAACAGGCTCCGCTGGCGGCCTTGCGCAGCCTGTTCGACCGACGCAGTGACGCCCGCTCCGGGCTGCCGCTGGTACAGCTGGCGGTCGCATTGGAGAAGATGGGCGACAAACCGCGTGCCGATCTGGCCCTGAGCGCCGGCCTGGCAGTCAGCCGCAAAAATGAATGGCTGGCCGACTACGGCAGCTCGCTGCGTGATCAGGCACTGATTCTGGCCTTGCTGGAAGAAAATGATCTCGCCAGGGAAAGGCGTGACGAGCGCCTGTTTGCCCTTGCCGATGAAGTGGCCGCCAATCGCTACCTGTCCACTCAGGAAAGCAACTCGCTGTTCCTTGCCGGTCGTAACCTGCTGGGTAAAGCGGAGAAGGACTGGACCGCCAGCCTCACAAGCGGCACTCAAACCCGCGAGTTGAGCAACAAACAGCCGGGCCTCAAGCTGGACGGTGCGCTGCTGGCTTCGCCGCTTTCAGTACACAATCAAGGCAGCGAACCGCTTTATCAGCAACTGACCGTTTCCGGTTATCCAACCCAGACGCCTGCAGCCGGTGGCGAAAACCTGAGCATTCGTCGCGAATACCTGAACCTGAGCGGCGCGACACTGAACGTCGGAGCCCTGAAAACCGGGCAGCTGGTTCTGGTACATCTGGAGATTGGTGCCAAACAGCGCGTACCGGATGCGTTGGTGGTGGACTTGCTGCCTGCGGGCCTGGAGCTGGAAAACCAGAACCTGGCGCAAAGCTCGGCAAGCCTGGAAGACGCCAGTGAAGAAGTGAAGACGATCCGCGAGTCGATGGAAAATGCCGGGATCAAGCATCAGGAATACCGCGGTGATCGTTACGTGGCGGCGCTGGATATCGACGGCAGCAGCACCGTGCACCTGCTCTACCTGGCCCGCGCAGTCACGCCGGGAACATACCGCGTGCCGCCGCCGCAGGTCGAATCGATGTACCGCCCGAACTGGCAGGCGCTGGGTGATGCACCCGCGCAGATGGTGGTAAAGGGTAAATGATCGCTGACTGATTGTTTGGTTTGTTGGAATGCGTACCTGTGGGAGCGACCGGGGCGG
>NZ_LJQT01000340.1:24562-24717 GCF_001400515.1 Pseudomonas meliae
TCAGGAATAAAGCCTTCGCGAACAAGTTCGCTCCCACAAGGAGTGCGCGTTATCTCAAAAGATTCCGGTCGCTCCCAAATATGGATGCGCAGTGGTGGTGAAGGGCAAATGCTTGACTGGAATGCGTACCCGTGAGAGCGACCGGGGCGGCGATC
>NZ_LJQT01000340.1:24735-28017 GCF_001400515.1 Pseudomonas meliae
AGGATGTATCGTCAGGAATAGAGCCTTCGCGAACAAGTTCGCTCCCACAAGGGCACGCGCTTAAGGCGTGGAGACGGAGTTAGCGCATCAATGAATGATCCAGCTCAGCAACCACAGGCCCAGCGCCAGCCAGATGATCCCGAGGATGATCGAGGCGCGCATGAATGCCCGGACAGCCGAGTAAAGCAGCATCAGGCCGATGATCAGTGCGACGATGCTGATCAGTGAAGTGTCCATGCCCAGCGTGCGGGACAGGCCATCGACAAAATTTCCTCCAGCATGGGTAAACCCGTTGAACAACCACGCCAGACCGTCGACGAAGAAGCGAATCACCGCGCCGATGGCCTGCCCGAGCCATTCAAAAAAGCCTTCTACCTGCATATGTACGTCCTGATTGGGGTCGTGAAGAAAATGATCTGTCCGCTTTGGCCGTCGCAAGGCGTGTCAGGTTCCGTGGATCATAAAGGCTCTTTGCGTTGAAACCTGAATTTCTTCTGCGCCTGCGGCAAAAACTCAAGTGGCTGGCAGGCGCGATCATTCTGCTGATCGCCCTGCTTTGGCTGGCGGATCGCTTGTGGCCGTTGCCACTGCCCAAAGACGATCTGGCCCGCGTCGTACTGGCCGAGGACGGCACACCGCTGTGGCGCTTTGCCGATGCCAATGGCGTGTGGCGATATCCGGTCAGCAACGAGCAGGTTTCGCCTTATTACCTTGAAGCCCTGCTGACCTACGAAGACCGCTGGTTCTACAGCCATCCTGGCGTGAACCCGCTGGCGCTGGTGCGCGCCACCTGGCAAAACCTCAGTAGCGCGCGCGTGGTATCCGGTGGCAGTACGCTGTCAATGCAGGTGGCGCGGCTACTCGACCCGCACTCGCGAACCTTATCCGGCAAGTTTCGCCAGTTGTGGCGCACCTTGCAGCTTGAGTGGCATCTGTCCAAGGATGAAATCCTCAGCCTGTACCTCAATCGCGCACCATTCGGCGGAACGCTGCAAGGAGTGGCGGCGGCCAGCTGGGCGTATCTGGGCAAATCCCCACACAATCTGACTCGCGCCGAGGCTGCATTGCTGGCGGTGCTGCCACAGGCGCCCAGCCGTCTGCGTCCGGACCGTCATCCACAACGGGCGCAAGCTGCGCGCGACAAAGTGCTGAGGCGTCTCGCCGAGTTTCAGGTATGGCCGCAAGCCAGCGTGGACGAGGCTCTGGAAGAGCCGTTATGGCTGGCACCGCGACAGGAACCCAGTCTTGCGCCGCTGCTGGCCCGACGCCTTAATCGCCCCAACAGCCCACCGCTGATCCGCACCACGCTGGATGCCCCACTGCAACGGCGCATGGAAGACCTGCTGATGGGCTGGCGCGCGCGCCTTCCGGAACGGACCTCGGCAGCGATTCTGGTGGTCGAGGCAGAAAACATGGCCGTGCGCGCTTATGTGGGTTCAGTGGACATCAACGACGCCAAACGTTTCGGGCATGTGGACATGGTGACGGCGCTGCGTTCGCCCGGCTCCACCCTCAAGCCATTCCTGTACGGCATGGCATTGGATGCCGGACTGATTCACTCCGAATCACTGATGCAGGACGTCCCGCGTCGCTACGGTGACTACCGGCCGGGCAACTTCTCAACCGGTTTCGGCGGACCTGTGGCGGCCAGTTCGGCGCTGTCGATGTCGCTCAACCTGCCTGCCGTGCAGTTACTGGAGGTTTATGGGCCGAAACGCTTCGCCGCCGAACTGCGCAATGGCGGCGTACCGCTGACCCTGCCGCCGCTGGCCGAGCCGAATCTGGCGCTGATTCTGGGAGGTGCGGGCAGTCGGCTGGAGGATTTGGTGACGGGATACAGCGCCTTCGCTCGTGGCGGGCGAAGCGCCGATGTTCGATTGCAACCGCAGGACCGATTGCGCGAACGGCAGATGATGTCGCCAGGGGCCGCGTGGATCATCCGGCGCATCCTCAGCGGCCAGTCGCGTCCGGACATAGACCCGCGCGCCGAGCTGGTGCAGCGCCCGCAACTGGCTTGGAAGACCGGCACCAGCTATGGCTTCCGCGATGCGTGGGCGATTGGTGTGGGGCCGCGTTTTCTGGTCGGTGTATGGATCGGTCGCCCGGACGGCACACCGGTGCCGGGGCAGTTCGGGCTGGCGTCGGCAGCGCCACTGATGCTTCAGGTTCATGATGTGCTGGTCAATCGCGACAGCCAGCACGGGATCGCTGCGCCGGTGCAACCGGTGCCGCTGAATGTCGGCGTGGCAGCGATCTGCTGGCCGCTGGGGCAACCGATGAGCAAAAGCGACCCGAACTGCCGTCGACAGCGCTTCGCCTGGACACTGGACGGCACCACGCCGCCAACCTTGCAGGCGGCCGATCAACCGCTCGGCCTGGGCTTGCAGGAACGTGTCTGGATCAACGCCAAGGGGTTACGCGTGGCGGCCGGTTGCCCGGACGCTCAAGCGCAGGACATCGCGCTTTGGCCTGCCCCTCTGGAACCCTGGCTGCCCAGGGCCGAACGACGCGAAGCCCGCCTGCCACCCGCCGACCCGGACTGTCCACCACAGAACCTCAACCAGGCACCGCCGCTTAGCATCGTCGGCGTGCGCGAAGGCGACAACCTGCGCCTGCCAGCGAGCAGCCGTCAGGCGCTGCGCCTCAGACTCTCGGCCCTGGGCGGCAGCGGACATCGCTGGTGGTTCATTGACGGCGTGCCACTGGCGGACACCGACACCCGGCAAGACTTCACCCCGCCCCTTAGCAAACCGGGCCGTTATCAATTAAGCGTGCTGGACGAAAGCGGCCAGACCGCGAGGGTTGAATTCAGCGTGGTGGAGTGAAGGTTACGAAAACGCTGTGGTCACTGAACCTGAAAGATTTTCGGCTCGGGGAACAGGTTGTTGAGCGTTTCCAGCAGACGAACGTGGTAGATGGGTTTGCGGAACAGGTCCAGCACGTGCAGGCGCAACAGATCGCTGACGTCGTCCATGTCGGCGTGCCCAGAGGTCACGATGACAGGCAGGTGTTGACGCGACGTGTGCTCGCGCAGGTGGCGGATCAACTGGATACCGCTTTCCTCCGGCATCCGCAGATCGGTAATCACCAGCGCGATGTCCGGATGGGCTGTCAGCTGGTGCAGGGCCATTTTCACGGACGACGCCGTGAAACAGCAGAACCCCTCGCCTTCGAGCAGTTCTGCAAGCTCCTCGTTCGCGTCCTCTTCGTCATCAACCAACAGCAGCTGTTGGCGGGTAGGATGGACAGCCATTTTGACACCTTTAAGAGGGTGTAGACAAA
>NZ_LJQT01000048.1:0-20588 GCF_001400515.1 Pseudomonas meliae
AAATTTCTGACAGTCTCAGTTGGGAGGGATGCCGGTCGAGGCGCGCAAGGCGGCGTTGCAGCGGTTGATGCCCTGAGTGCGATTATCGTTACTACGCTGCGCGTGGTAATGCTTTCTGGACGCTATGCGTCCGGTCTCGAGTGAGCGGCGCTGTGCAGATTTGTGACGCAGAGCGTCACGGGATGCATTCCTACGCTGGAGCGCGGGAACGATAGTCAGGCCTTATCAAACCCCTCAGCCAGATGCTGATCCTTGAGCTTCACGTAGTTAGTGGCGCTGTACGGAAAAAAGGCGATTTCCTTGTCGGTTAATGCACGTACCTGTTTGACCGGACGACCAACGTACAGAAATCCGCTTTCCAGCACTTTGCCCGGTGGCACCAGGCTGCCTGCGCCGATGATGACCTCGTCTTCGACAACCGCGCCGTCCATGATCGTCGTGCCCATGCCGACCAGGATGCGGTTGCCGATTGTGCAGCCATGCAGCATGGCCTTGTGGCCGATGGTCACTTCGTCGCCGATCAGCAGCGGGAAACCGTCCGGGTTGAAGGGGCCTGCGTGGGTGATGTGCAGCACGCTGCCGTCCTGCACACTGGTGCGGGCACCGATGCGGATGCGGTGCATGTCGCCGCGTATCACCGTCAGCGGCCAGACGGAGCTGTCGGCTCCGATTTCAACATCGCCGATAACCACCGCTGAATGGTCGACAAAGGCCCGTTCGGCGAGGGCTGGGGAGTGGTCCTGAAACTTGCGAATGGCCACGATAGGCTCCTTCTTTGGCAGTGATAGGCGTGCAGAGCGGGTTTGGTTGCTGCGGTCGGCGTCGATTGTAATTAAGATGGTTGGGTGTTTCTTCCAGCCAAGGTGCAAAACCGTGAGCGCGAACAACCCTCTTCTGCAATCGTACGACCTGCCACCCTTTTCGGCGATTCGTGCCGAACATGTCAAACCTGCTGTTGAAAAAATCCTGGCGGACAACCGTGCCGCGATTGCCGACATCCTCGCTAAACAGGGGTCGACACCGACCTGGGCCGGGCTGGTCCTGACGATGGACGAATTGAATGACCGCCTGGGCGCTGCCTGGAGCCCGGTCAGCCACCTGAACGCCGTGTGCAACAGCGCTGAGCTGCGCGAAGCGTATGAGTCGTGCCTGCCGGCGTTGAGCGCCTACTCCACCGAGATGGGCCAGAATCGCGCACTGTTTCAGGCCTATGAAGCGCTGGCCAACGGTCCTGAAGCCGCCACCTTCGACGTCGGTCAGAAGACCATTCTGGAGCAATCGCTGCGCGATTTCCGCCTGTCCGGCATCGATCTGCCGCCTGAACAGCAGAAGCGTTACGCTGAAGTGCAGAGCAAACTGTCGGAGCTGGGCAGCCAGTTTTCCAACCAGTTGCTCGATGCCACTCAGGCCTGGACCAAGCTGGTCGCCGATGAGTCCGCCCTCGCCGGCCTGACCGATTCTGCCAAACAGCAGATGGCTGCCGCCGCCAAGGCCAAGGATCTGGAAGGCTACCTGATCACGCTGGAATTTCCGAGCTACTACGCGGTGATGACCTACGCCGAAGACCGCGCACTGCGTGAAGAAGTCTATGCGGCTTACTGCACCCGCGCGTCGGATCAAGGCCCGAATGCGGGCAAGAACGACAATACCCCTGTCATGGAGCAGATCCTCGACCTGCGTCAGGAACTGGCGCAACTGCTTGGCTACGCGAACTTTGCCGAGCTGAGCCTGGCAACCAAGATGGCCGAGTCCAGCGATCAGGTGCTGAGTTTCCTGCGTGACCTGGCCAAGCGCAGCAAGCCGTTCGCGGCCCAGGACCTGGAGCAGCTCAAGGCCTACGCCGCCGAACAGGGTTGCCCGGATCTGCAAAGCTGGGACAGCGGTTTCTACGGCGAGAAGCTGCGCGAACAGCGCTATAGCGTTTCCCAGGAAATCCTGCGTGCCTACTTCCCCATCGATAAAGTGCTCGGCGGTCTGTTCGCTATCGTCCAGCGTCTGTACGGCATCGAGATTGCCGAGCAAAAAGGCTTCGACACCTGGCACCCGGATGTTCGTCTGTTCGAGATCAAGGAAAACGGCCAGCACGTCGGGCGTTTCTTCTTCGATCTGTATGCGCGCGCCAACAAGCGTGGCGGTGCCTGGATGGACGGCGCTCGTGATCGCCGTCGCACGGCTGAAGGCACACTGCAAAGCCCGGTGGCCAATCTGGTGTGCAACTTCACGCCTGCGGTCGCGGGCAAGCCTGCGCTGCTGACCCACGATGAAGTCACCACGCTGTTCCACGAATTCGGTCATGGCCTGCATCATCTGCTGACCCGTATCGATCATGCCGGCGTATCCGGTATCAACGGCGTGGCCTGGGACGCAGTCGAGTTGCCGAGCCAGTTCATGGAAAACTGGTGCTGGGAGCCCGAAGGCCTGGCGCTGATCTCCGGTCATTACGAAACCGGCGAGCCATTGCCGCAGGACCTGCTGGAGAAAATGCTCGCCGCCAAGAACTTCCAGTCCGGCCTGATGATGGTGCGTCAGCTGGAGTTCTCGCTGTTCGACTTTGAATTGCACGCCACCCACGGCGACGGCCGCAGCGTGCTGGAGGTGCTGGAAGGCATTCGTGACGAGGTGTCGGTGATGCGTCCGCCTGCTTACAACCGTTTCCCGAACAGCTTCGCGCACATCTTCGCAGGTGGTTATGCCGCCGGTTATTACAGCTACAAGTGGGCCGAAGTGCTGTCTGCCGATGCGTTCTCGAAATTCGAGGAAGACGGTGTGCTCAACGCTGAAACCGGCCGCGCCTTCCGCGAAGCCATTCTGGCTCGTGGCGGTTCACAGGCACCGATGGTGCTGTTCGTCGACTTCCGCGGACGCGAGCCGTCGATTGACGCACTCTTGCGTCACAGTGGCTTGAGTGAGGACGCGGCAGCATGACCGATACACCGGTAATCATTACCAAGAAACGCTTCATCGCCGGGGCTGTTTGCCCGGCGTGCAGCGAGCCTGACAAGCTCATGATGTGGAGCGAAAACGACGTGCCGCACCGCGAATGCGTGGGTTGCGGCTACAGCGATACGCTCAACGAACAAGGTATTTCGATACCGAAGGAGCTGGGTACACGGGTCAACAAGGTGGTGGTCAAACCGGCAGACCCGAAGGTGCAGGGTGTGCAGTTTTTTCCGAATCCGAAGTTGAAGAAGCCGGTGGATCCTGAGTGACGTGATCGGTCGGGTCAAAATGAAAGGTTCGTTCGTCTGAACGAACCTTTTTTATAGCTCGCCGCCTCAGGTTATCAGCGACAGAAATTACCAATCGGCCAATTCAGCCACCTTCTTCCTGAAGGCTAGCGCCAGAACCGTCAGCACTTCCTCATCCCTGCCCAGCTCGCCGAAAATCTTGTGATTTCCGTGCGGGTGCAGCCTGACCCAGGCTTGTTCTTGCAGGTCGTCGTCCTCATAAAACTGGATGGCTATTACAGGATGGTTATGTTGCTCGATATCTTCAGCCCACAACCGTATCTCATACTTTGCCATCACCCACCTCGTTCTCAGGTAAATGCGCCATTACCCGGCAGCCGAGTTGGCGTTTCCCTACAGTAGGGCGCGACTAAAAATGCGTCTACTGACAGAAATGGCAGGTGGTTGTTTGTACAGGAAGTTAAAACACGCGAGTAACAGGCTGGAACGGTATCGACTCGTTCATGCAGGCAAGCGGCGCGCACCGCTTGCCCATGAAGAAGGCGATGTCTCAGCCTGCTGCCTGAAGCCTGAGTTTCTCTGCCAGACGGCTTCTGCCGTACAGCACCGCAATGGCGATCAGTGCAATGGCCTGTGCGCTCAGCGAGTACAGGTCGGCGTGGATACCCAGCCAGTCGAACTCGAAGAACGGCACGGGCCTGGTACCGAATATGCCCGCTTCCTGTAGCGCCTTGACCCCGTGACCGGCAAACACCACTGACAGCGCGCACAGCAGCGCAGCGTTGATACCGAAGAACAGCGACAGCGGCAGCTTCGCCGAACCGCGCAGGATGACCCATGCCAGGCCCACGAGCAGCACCAGCGCCGTGGCACCACCCGCCAGCACGGCATCGTGCCCGGCGGGTCCTGCCTGCAACCACAGGGTTTCATAGAACAGGATGACTTCGAACAGCTCGCGATACACCGAGAAGAACGCCAGCACCGCGAAGCCGAAACGACCACCGCCGCCGACCAGACTGCTTTTGACATAGTCCTGCCATGCGGCGGCATGACGACGGTCGTGCATCCACACACCAAGCCAGAGCACCATCACGCTGGCAAACAGCGCGGTGGCACCTTCCAGCAATTCACGCTGTGCGCCGCTGACGTCGATGACATACGCCGCCAGCGCCCAGGTGCCCAGCCCGGCCAGCAAAGCCAGACCCCAGCCGATGTTGACGCTGCGCACCGCAGACTGCTGGCCGGTATTGCGCAGAAACGCCAGAATCGCCGCCAGTACCAGAATCGCTTCCAGTCCTTCACGCAGCAGAATCAACAGGCCCGAAACGTAGCTCAGCGACAGGCTCAGACCATCGCTGCCCAACAGCCCCGCCGATTCCTTGAGCTTGCCTTTGGCCGCTTCCAGCTTTTGGGCAACCTGCGCCAGCGGCAGGCTGTCCTGCAAGGACTGTCGGTAAGCCATCAGGCTTTTTTCAGTGTCCTTGCGCACATTGGCGTCTACGTTATCCAGCGAGCTTTCGACCAGTTCGAAACCTTCCAGATACGCTGCCACCGACAAGTCATAGGCCTGCTCGCGATCACCGGCCTTGTAGGCAGCCAGGCTTTTGTCCAGCGTTACACTGGTGTAATCCAGCAGTTGCGCCGGGCCGCGCTGCACCTGTGGCGGCTGCGCGCGCTGGACACGGAAGGTTGCGCTGGCATCCGCACCCTCGGCTGCCTGAACTTCGGCAGGTGTCTGACGAGCCAGGTCGGCGATGTTGAATGTCTTGGCTGGGTTGGCAACCGGTTGTGCACTGAAACTGGCGATATAGGTCGCGATGTCCCAGCGCTGGCGGTCGTCCAGCTGGTCGGCAAATGCGGGCATATCGGTACCGGCGATGCCCAGCCCGATCGCGTTGTAGAGATCATAAAGACTCAGGCGATCCAGCCGTGCCGTGTCACGCAGGTTCGAGGGAGGCGGTTCCAGGCCGATGCCTGCCGGGCCATCACCTGCGCCGCTATCGCCATGACAGACCGAGCAATGCTGCGCGTAAAGGGGCGCACCACGGGCCGGGTCCGGAGTAATGGCCGGGGCCTGGCTGACTTCGTAGGCAAGTGCGAGCTTCGCACTTAACTGCCGCGCCTGATGCGCACGACCCGCTACGGCGCTTTTCAGCTGCGTCACGGCCCGTTCCAGGTCAGCACGCTCTGCGCGTTGCGGCAGGGCCACGACGAGGCTTTGCAGCGCCGCCAGGTTGTCGACCTGCTGCTGATACTCGGCGCTATTCACGACCTTGCCATCCGCCACAGTGGCCGGATAGTCGGCACCCAGATAATCCAGCAGATGCAACGCCTGGGCTGCGCCCTCGACAGGATCAGCCAGCGTGACGCCGCTGCACAGCGCCAGTAGCGGTATCAGCAGCCAGGCAAGGAAACGAGAACGGAGGGGCATTGCAGAATCTCGACAGGAATGCGATGCGGTGCATTGTTAACGCCGCAAGAGCACTACTCAAGTGTCGAAGTCTGTTTTTGTTACAGAATCTTACATTCGGACTTCATATAGCCTTCGAACAGGACATTAGCCCGTTCAAAGGCTTGAAGAGGTCGGCAGGTTTACGCTGTACCGCGATGCAGCGTGGCCAGAAACCCTGCGGCCCCTACGAACAGACTGGCAAACGTACGATTCAGGCGACGCTGCTGGCGAGGTGTCTTCAACATGCGCAGCACCTTCGACGCCAGCCCGGTGTAGCCGGCCATCACGATCAGATCGACCACGACCATGGTCGCCGCGATAATGGCGTACTGGATGAGCAGTGGAGCAGCCGGTTCGATGAATTGCGGCAAAATCGCCAGCATGAAGATCAGAGCCTTGGGGTTGCTGATATTGACCAGAAAACCGCGGATCACCAGCGTCATCGGTTTGCCGACAGGGCGCACGGCAGATTCGTCGCCAAGGTCAGCAGGCAATGCGCGCCATTGCTTGATGCCCAGATAGACCAGGTACGCCACGCCGAACCACTTGATCAACGTGAAGGCCATCTCGGAAGCTGCCAATACCGCGCCGAGCCCGGCAGCAACAATCGCGATCTGCGCCACCAACGCAATTTGCAGCCCCAGGGCATTCCAGTAGCCGCGCAGGAAACCGTATTGCAGGCCGCAGGACATGGAGGCGATAGCGCCTGCGCCAGGGGAAAGGCTGATAATCCAGCAGGCTGCAAAGAAGCCCAGCCACGTTTCAAGCGCCATCACACACCTCAAGCAAAGTCGAATGCCCGATAAATTAGTGGTTAACGCTTTGGAAGGCTAACTATTTTTAATCCTGCTCGTCAGGCTGCTTCGCAACCACCATCTGTGGAAACAGATCACTGCCGCGCCAGCGCCGGACCGACTTCTGGAAGAACTGGCTGTTGGGCACCTGAACCAACGCGCCACCGGCTTCCGGGGTCTCGATCAGGGTGGTGAACATCAGATTGATAGCGACCACGCGACCTTTTACCCCGGGCTTGTCCAGCGTATCGACCAGCTCGACCATGTCACCGATGCGGAACGGGCCGATGGTGAAGATCAAAATGGCGCAGAGCAGGTTCGACAGCACGCTCCACATGGCGAAGAACGCCACCGCCGCGACGGCTACAAAGCCGGACAGTGCCGTCCACAGCACCGTGGCCGAAACTCCGAGGCGGCCGAGGACGAGAACAAACGCGCTGCCCATGATCAACCAGCGCAAGCCGCCACGCACCGGCACCAGCAGCTCTGGCGGCAACGGATAACGCTCGCCCAGACCGGTCAGAAAACCGCCCACTATGCGTTGCAATACGTAACCGGCCAACAGGATCAGCAGAATCTGCGCACCCACCAGCAGCGGTTCAAGCCAGTACGCGGATACCGGCAGGCCCAACATGTCCATCACTTCCCTGCCTCGCTCACGACAATGCTTCCAGTTCGGCCTGCATGGACTCCAGCAGTTCCAGCGCTTGCATCCAGGCGTCTTCCAGCTCGGACTCACGCACTTTCAGCTTGGCCTGCTCGGCCAGCAGGTCGCGCAGTTTGTCCTTGTTGGCCGCCTCGTAGTTGGTGCTGTCCGCCAGCGCTTCCTCGACCTTGGCGAGTTTTTCATTCACCAGCCCAAGGTCACGCTCCAGCTTGTCGGCTTCACGCTTGTGTGGTGCCAGTTGCTGACGCAAGGCCGCTGCCTGCTGACGTTGGGCTTTCTTGTCAGTCTTGTCGGCGTTGACTGGCGTGGTGCTGACCGGCGCGTTGCGCAGGCGGTAATCGGCCAGCCAGCGCGTGTAGTCATCCAGATCGCCGTCGAACTCCTGTACGCGGCCGTCAGCCACCAGCAGGAAGTCATCGGTGGTGCTCTTGAGCAAGTGCCGATCGTGAGACACCACCAGTACCGCACCACCGAACTCCTGCAAGGCCATGGTCAGCGCCAGGCGCATCTCCAGGTCCAGGTGGTTGGTCGGTTCATCGAGCAGCAACAGGTTGGGCTTTTCCCAGGCAATCAGCGCCAGCGCCAGACGCGCTTTCTCGCCACCGGAGAAATTCAGCACCGGTTCATCCAGACGCGCGCCACGGAAATCGAAGCCGCCGAGGAAGTCGCGCAGTGTCTGTTCACGTTCAGTAGGTGCCAGACGCTGCAAGTGCAGCAATGGCGTGGCCTTCGCATCCAGTGAGTCAAGCTGATGCTGGGCGAAGTAGCCGACGGTGAGGTTTTCACCTCGAACCAGTCGACCGCTCTGCGGCTCAAGCTCGCCAGCCAGATTTTTGATCAACGTCGACTTGCCCGCGCCGTTGGGGCCCAGCAGGCCGATGCGCGCGCCCGGCGTGAGTTGCAGCTTGACCTTCTCGAGGATGGTCTTGTCGCCGTAACCCAGACGCGCGTCTGACAGATCCAGCAACGGGCTGGAGATCTTATCGGACTCGCGGAAAACGAAGTTGAACGGTGAGTCGACGTGCGCGGCCGACAGCTCTTCCATGCGCTCCAGCGCCTTGATCCGGCTTTGGGCCTGACGGGCCTTGGTAGCCTGGGCCTTGAAGCGCGCGATGTACTTTTCCATGTGCGCGCGTTGCGCCTGCTGCTTCTCGTAGGCCTGTTGCTGCTGGGCCAGACGTTCGGCACGAGCGCGCTCGAACGCGCTGTAGCCGCCACGATAGAGGGTGATCTTGCGTTGCTCGACGTGAGCGATGTGATCGACCACAGCGTCCAGAAAATCCCGGTCGTGAGAAATCAGCAGCAAGGTGCCGGGGTAGCTTTTGAGCCAGTCTTCAAGCCATAGAATGGCGTCGAGGTCCAAGTGGTTGGTCGGTTCGTCGAGCAGCAACAGGTCCGACGGGCACATCAGCGCCTGCGCGAGGTTCAGGCGCATACGCCAGCCGCCGGAGAAACTGCCGACCTGACGTTCCATCTGTTCGTTGGTGAAACCCAGCCCGGCCAGCAGCTTGCGCGCCCGCGCGTCTGCGGTATAACCGTCGGCGCTGTCGAGCTCCGAATGCAGACGCGCCTGAGCAGCGCCGTCCTGCGCGGCTTCCGCTTCGGCCAGCAGACGCTGAACCTCGCGCAGGCGCTCGTCGCCGTCGAGCACGTAGTCCACGCCCAGGCGCTCAAGGGTGTCGACCTCCTGACGCATATGCGCGATACGCCAGTCGGCGGGCAGCAGGCAGTCACCGGCATCGGGCGTCAGCTCGCCACGCAGCAAGGCGAACAGGCTGGATTTACCGGCGCCATTGGCACCGATCAGGCCGGCTTTATGGCCGGCGTGCAGGGTCAGCTCGGCGTCTTCTAGCAGACGTTGCGGACCACGCTGTAAGGTAAGGCTTTGAAGTCGAATCATAATGGCGGCGGAGTCTACCAGCTTCGTCCTGAACAGGTGGATCACTATGCCTTCAGCGCTCTGGAGTTTCACCCTCGATTTCTACGCCCGTCCGGGTGTAGAGCAGGCTTGTCTGACGCTGCAAGCCAACGGGGCCAACGTGTGCATGGTGCTTTGCGGGGTCTGGCTCGGCACGCGCGAAGTGGCGTGCAATGCGCAGCGATTAACGCAAATAAGGCAATTGGCGACACCCTGGCACGATGAAGTGGTGCGTCCGCTGCGGGATTTGCGTAACCAATGGCGCAATGCAGCTCTTGAGGACGCGGTGCTGATGACGTTGCGAATGAAGGTCAAGGCGCTGGAGCTGGAGGCCGAACAGAGTCTGATGCTGAAGCTTGAGGCACTGACTGGAGACTGGCCAGCGGGTGAGGCGAGAAATGCAGAGGAATGGCTGATCGAGCTCGCTGACGGAGAGGCAGAAAAAAACCGCGATGCGCTGCAGGTGCTGCGCATCGCGGTTGGACATGCCGTCGACCAGACTTAGGAAGCGCTGGTTGGCGTTGCGCCGTTGGCAGGTGTTGCCGGTGCAGCAGATGGCGCGGCAGTTGCAGGCGTCGTCGGCTTGGCAGCGGCAGCAGGCGCTGGCGTAGCCGGTTTGGCGGCGGTCGGCTTCGCTGCTGGCTTGGCCGCAGGTTTGGCTACCGGAGTTTTTGCTGCTGGTTTGGCAGCGCTGCTTGCCGTCGTTTTGGCGACAGGTGCTTTGCTCGCAGCCGCTTTGGCAGCCGGCCGGGTGGCGGCAGGTTTGGTTGCAACTGGTTTGGCGGCGGCTGTTTTCGCCGCGGCGGGCTTGGCTGCTGCCGCTGCCCGGGTGGCAGGTTTGGCGGCAGCTTTGACCGGGGCCTTGGTTGCCGCAGGTTTGGCTGCAGGCTTGGCGACCGACGAAGGTTTGGCTGCAGTTTTGGCGACTGGCTTGGCAGCGGCCGCTTTTACTGCGGTTTTTGCGGGTGCTTTTGCTGTAGCGGCAGTCGCTGCTTTGGCGGCGGCTTTAGGGGCAGCAGGCTTGGCATTGCGAGTGGTGAGGATCTTGCCGACCGCCTCTTTCACGCGACCGATACCCTGGGCCAGCTTCAGGCTCTCTTGGGCATCGCGCTTGAGGTGCAGAATGTAGGTGCGGGTTTCGGTCTGGCGATCCTTGAGAGCATCGAGCAACTCTTCCAGCTCGGAAACGGCGTCTTTGGCCTTGGCCTGTGCCTTGGATTTTCCGGCGGTGGCAGCGTCCTGCAGTTTGATGCGGGAGTTGTGCAGTTTTTCCTGCGCCTTGCCGCGTTGTTTCTCAAGCTTGGCGAGCAGTTTCTCGGCATCAGCCAAGGCTTGGGAACAGGCGTCTTCCAGATGTTCAAGCAAGCTGCCCGATAATTGTTGAAGCAAATGCAACGGAGTATTTACTGGCTTCTTTTTGGCCGACATGACTTACCTCCTGGGTGACGAAATTGCGGCTCATACTAGGCTTCTGCGCGCATCGCCGCTAGCGCATCTTGACAGCATCCAGGGGGCGCTGTTGCATACTGCAAAAAATGATTGCCTGACACGATGCACAGGCATTGTGAAATTCACTTGGCAAGACTCGTCACTACACGCGCTGGCGCTGGCATAATCGCTGCCTTCCCAGGCCGGAGAGCATTAATGTCGCGCTACCTGTTAACGTCGTTGTTCCTCTTGCTACCCCTGGCTCAAGCTGCCGAAGCACCACCTGCGGCGGCCGATGATGGTCATGATCTTGCCTACAGCCTGGGTGCAAGCCTGGGTGAACGCTTGCATCAGGAAGTCCCTGACCTTGATCTCAAGGCACTTGTCGACGGTCTGAAACAGGCTTATCAGGGCAAGCCGCTGGCGCTCAAGCAGGAGCGTATCGACCAGGTCCTGCGTGAGCATGACGCCGCAATCGCGCAGGCCGAGACCGCAGGCACAGACGCGCCTACCGAAGCAGCCCTGAAGGCAGAGCGCACGTTCATGGACAGCGAGAAGGCCAAGCCGGGTGTGAAGGTATTGGCGGACGGGATTCTCATGACCGAGCTGACACCTGGCACGGGCCCCAAACCTGATGCCAATGGCAGGGTTGAAGTGCGCTATGTGGGTCGTTTGCCGGACGGCACGATCTTCGATCAGAGCACCCAGCCGCAATGGTTCCGGCTCGACAGCGTGATCAGCGGCTGGACCAGCGCATTGCAGACGATGCCGACCGGCGCGAAATGGCGACTGGTGATTCCTTCGGATCAAGCCTACGGCGCTGAGGGTGCTGGCGACCTGATCGATCCGTTCACTCCGCTGGTATTTGAAATCGAGCTGATTGCCGTTTCACAGTAAGCGGATGTAAATCCGGAATCCAGAAACGCGAAAGGGTGCAAAAGCACCCTTGCGGTTTGTAGCCTATGCACGCGAGCGGTCACACCTGCGCGGCGATCTCTTCCTTGTGGGAGTTGTGCAGCACTTCAATCAGGCAGTCTTCCAGCTCGAAGCGCTCGTGCAGCAGTTGCCCCAGCTGGTTGAATTCCTTGGCCACCACCGTAGCGTCCGAGCAGTCGCCCTTGTCGCAACGATCATTGAACGTCAACGCAAACTTGGTAATGACGTCCAGGCGCGGGTAGATCGTGTCAGCCAGCTCGAGCCCACGCTCGTCGTTGAACGCACGGGCTTCATCACCCAGCTGTTCATAGACCTCAAAGTGGCCGGCCGAGACGTAATCGACAAGAACTCCACAGAAGTTCTGCAAGCCTTCACGGTCGGCTGCCAGAGCCTGGGGCGTGTCGCCCAGCGCATCGTAGGCTTCGACCAGTTCGAGGCGGCTTTGAAGCCAGCGATCAATCAGCTTATTGACTCCGCCCCAGCGTTCCTGAGCATTCTGACAACTTTCCAGCATGGTCTTCTCTCTTCCCTTCAGGGGCATGCAGTCCTGGGCCGGTCCTGGCGGTTAGCCTGTACCTGGCCTGATAGATGCGCCAGGACAGCATATTTCCAGTGACGCGTGCGGGCCAGATTATGCCCGCTCGACAAGGCCTTCAAGGTACGCAGGAGATAAAGTTCATACAAGCGTTTAATACCTGGCCCGATCTTTGGTCGCCAGCCAGTGGCTGAATTCGCTGAAAAGAGGATACAGGGGTAACAGCGCAAGGCCGGTAAATGCCAGCAGACTCCACTCTGGCAGGCTTATACCGAACAGGGTCCAGGTGATTTCTGCGCAAAACATTGCATCGCTTCGCAGCCGGTCAATGCACATGTCCAGTGAGAGCAGGCTTAACAGATGCTCCAGTCTGGTAATGAAAGGTATCAATTGATCTGCCGAGGCGGTTTGCAGCCATACCTGAGCGCCTGCCGTAACAAGCCCTGTCAGCGCGATCAGCAGAAAGCCCAGGCTGTAGCGCCGCATGCCTGTCGGGCCGGGAGCGTGGCAGGCAGCGCACAATGCCAACACACCGCAGGCGATGATTGCCGCGCGTTGTATCAGGCAAAGGACGCAAGGGTCGAGGCCGAAGGTTTGCTGCAGATAAAAGGCGGTGCCAATGATTGATGCACAGGCCAGCGATGCCAGGAAAAACAGGAAGCGTGTGCGAGCCAGATACATGGCAAATCCGTAACAAAGGACGAGGCGATTACGGTAGAGGAAAGGGTGCGGCGCATTCAAGGTGGCGGCGTGCGGATACGTCGCTGTTTACCTGCGAAAACAAACACACTACTACGTGGTTCTTTTACACATCGGCGTAGGAAGATTCTCACGCACTATTTTCTGATGGTCTTCGAGACAGCATGGAGAGCCCTCGCGCGGGGCTCTCCGGCAGCTTTATGCTTTGGTCAGCACAGGCACAGGGCGCGACAGGAAGCGTTCGTCAAGCAGGCCCAGGCCTTCCTGAAACAGCGTATTGCTGCGATCCGTCTCACCCAGCTGGGCCAGCAGACGAGCCAGCTCTGCGCAGGTCTCGGGATTGCGTTCCATACGCAGGCTGCTCTCCAGATAATCCCGCGCCTTGCCCCACAATCGGCCTTGCAGGCAGATACGCCCCAGGCTCAGCAACAGGCTTGGATCGGCAGGATGATGCTTGAGCCAGCCTTCTGCCGTTTGCAGTTGCTTCAGCGGATCGCCGCCGCGCACCAAGCCATACAGACGCGCCAGATGGCTGTTGTATTCGCGCTTGAGGGCGCTACGCAGCACCTCTTCAGCCTGAGCTTCGGCGCTCAGACGACGCAATTGATCGGCATACGCCAGCACCAGTTGCGGCTCCTGACGCTGTGCGGAGCTGAGTCCTTGCCAGGCGCTTTCCAGCGAAGGCAACCCGGTGGGTGACCCTTCGATACCATCGCGGTAGGCCGCCAGGGTCAGGTTCTCGCCCCAGGCGCGGCGCTCCAGCTCGGCAAGCTCCTTGGCTGGCAGGACCTTGTCCTTGCGCAGTTCCGGCATCAGACGGACAACATCGGACCAGTCGCCACGTTGCTGATAGAGCCGCTGCAACTGGCGAAGCACCTGAGGGTTATGTGGATGACGCTCTTTCATTGCCAGCAGCGTGGTGAGCGCACCTTCGGTGTCGCCACGATCCTGTTGCAGTTGAGCGTGATTCAGGGCAATTGCCAGCTCGGCTTGCGGCTGACGCTCCAGCGCACGCTCCAGCAAGGCATCGCAGTCTTCGTAACGCCCCTGCTCATTGGCCGCGCGGGCGGCGCCAATGTAGTAAAGCAATGGATGGGCATCGGCTTCGGCCGCCCGTTGCAGATGACGTTGTGCACTGGCCCAGCGTCCTTCGGCAAGGTCCATCTGGCCATGCTCGATAGCCAGTTGCACACGGCGACGGCGGTTACGACGCGACCATGGGTTGACCACGCGGCCTGACGTCGTCAGCAGCGTGATGACCAGCCTGAGAAGGGCGATTACCAGCAGAACTGCGACCAGCAATGCCAGCGTTGCCCATAGACTCGATTCATAGCGGAAGTTCTGATAGGCGATCAGCACGTAGCCGGAATGCTCGGCGATGGCGACACCAATCAGCGCCGCAGCGGCGATAGCGATGAACAACAGCACATAAAAGCGCTTCATCGGCTGGTCCCCTGTTGCGCCTCGGCTGGCTGGCCCGCGGCATGACGGCGTTCAAGGTAGGCCTGCACCGAGCTCAGGCTCTGCGCCAGATCAGGGGTCTTGACCGATACGGACTGTTTGGCCAGCGCCTCAAGCCCTTGGCCGAGCACTTTGCTCTGTGGGTCGTCCTGATCGAAGTTGGCCTTCAGAACGCTCTGCGCTTCGGTAATGGCCTTGGTGTAGACCTGCGGTTCGCCGTTGAGCGCCGCCCATTGCGCCTGCTCCAGCGCCAGGCTCAGGGCAAGGCGCACTTGGGAAAGGCTCTGGCCTGCCAATACCGGGCGTATATCCTTGTCGGCGTTGAAATCGATACGGAAGTAGTGGGAAATTTCGTCCCACCACTGCGTCCACCGGCTTTGTTCAGTCTTGTCGGCGGTCAGGCCCGGAAGAGACTCGCCCTTGTCTTCGTATTCAGGTGCCAGCTTGTTGAGTTGCTCAGCCTGTTCGCGTAGGGCGGCCAGTTGCAGGAACAGTCCGGTGCGGTCTGGCTGCTCAACGCTGCGCAAGGCGGCAAGGCTCTTGGCCAGTTGCTCGCGGGCGGCAAAGGAGCCGGGATCGTCCTGCTCACGTAGAATTTCGTCGGCACCCTGAACCAGCGCCTGAGCACTGTTGATGTCCTGCAGCGCTGAAAGACGCAGGCTGGCCAGACGCAGCAAATGCTCGGCCTCGGCCAGGCGCCAGTCTTTGCGACTCGCGCCCAGCACGGTTTCGAGTCGCTGGCTGAGACGCTGCTGATCGCCTTGCAATTGCGCGACCAGACGTCTGCTGTCTGCCAACTGATCGGCAGGCGGGAATTGCGCAAGGCGTGCGCTCAGCTGCTGATCATTCTGAGCCAGTACCAGCGTCTGCTCGGCGATGTCTTCAACCTGGCCGCGCTGCTGTTGGTGGCCGGCTTGCAGCATGCGCAGTTGCCAGACTCCCCAGCCTGCGACCGCGACACCAGCGATACCGAGCAGCAAGGCCAGGAATACCAAGCCACTGCTGCGGCTGCCGGTGCGCTCGGCACGTACTGGGTCAGGCTTGGGTGCAGGCGTTTTCAACACCGATTCTTCGTCTTTAGGCAAGGCTGTTTCGCTCACGTATCCCATCCTTTGCATTTTGGCGTAATAGCGTAAACGACAAGTGTCGATCATTACGCCTTGACGGCAGGCTGAGGTTGATCCCGCAACGCTGCCAGCAATGCCGTGGCGCTGGCACCACGACAATCAATAACGGTCCGGGCTCCAGCTGCCTGCGCAATGCTGGCCACCCGGGGGCTTGGTACGAACAGTGGCAAATCGGCCAGGTCTGGCCAAGAATCACCCGCCAGCTGAAGCAAATGTTCAAAACCCTGCCCACTGCTGACCACCAGCCCGTTCAAGCGTTCCACCGCAACACGTTGCGGCACGGCGTCGGGGGCATGCTGCGGCAGGTAGCGACGATACAACGGCAGGTAGTCAACTCCCACCCCCAATGCGCGCAATTGCTCGGCCAACAGTTCGCGTCCTTCGTCGCCGCGCATGATCAGCACACGGCTTCCCGGTACGGCAATCGCTTGTTTCAAGCGCGGCAACTCGAGCAAGGCTTCGCTATCATCGCCCTGCTCCGGCCAGCTCGCATCGAGCCCGTAATCAAGCAGTATCTGCCCGGTTGCTGAACCCACACTGAACCAGGGTTGCATGGGTGGCTGTGGCCACACTTCGTCGATCAGCTCGATAGCCAGCCGCGCCGCAGGTTTGCTGACCACGATCACTGCACAATAATTGAGCAGCTCGAAAATGATCGAACGCTGTGCAGGCGTCAAGGGCAATGGCTCGGTCTCGAGCAAAGGCAGGCTGCTGCTGAAGATACCGGCCTCGGCCAGCACTTTTGCCAGCGCTGCCGATTCTTCGGCCGGGCGGGTCAGCAACAGGCGCCAGGTGCTCATTCGTTGTTGGCCTCGCCATACACCGCTTTCAGAATGTCGGCGGCACCCTGCGCCAGCAGTGCTTCGGCCACCTGCACACCCAGCGCCTGGGCGGATGTCTGTGGCGCGCGGGCTTCGGCGTGCAGCAATACACTCCCGGCCGGGTCGCCCACCAGCCCGCGCAACCAGACGTCATCGCCCTCCAGCACGGCGTAACAGGCGATAGGCACCTGGCAGCCGCCGTTGAGGTGCTTGTTCAGCGAGCGTTCGGCAATCACGCGCACGGCGGTGTCTTCGTGATGCAGAGGTGCAAGCAAGGCATGAATTTCGGCATCGACGCTGCGGCATTCGATACCCACCGCGCCCTGCCCGCCCGCAGGCAGGCTGTCGTCGACGCTGATTGCCGAGGTGATACGATTTTCAAAGCCCAGGCGGATCAGGCCCGCAGCGGCAAGAATGATGGCGTCGTACTCGCCGGCATCGAGCTTGGCCAGGCGCGTATTGACGTTGCCACGCAGGAAGCGGATCTGCAGATCGGGACGACGCGCCAGCAATTGCGCCTGACGGCGCAGGCTGGAGGTGCCGACGATGCTGCCAGCTGGCAGTTCGTCCAGGCTGGCAAAGGTGTTGGACACGAACGCATCGCGTGGGTCTTCGCGCTCGCAGATGCAGAACAGGCCCAGGCCTTGTGGAAAGTCCATCGGCACGTCTTTCATCGAATGCACGGCGATATCGGCGTTGTCTTCCAGAAGCGCTGTTTCCAGCTCCTTGACGAACAGACCTTTGCCGCCGATTTTCGACAGTGGGGAGTCGAGCAGCTTGTCACCACGACTGACCATGGGCACCAGCGTCACGAGCAGGCCGGGATGAGCCTGTTCGAGACGGGCCTTTACGTATTCTGCCTGCCAGAGTGCCAGCGCACTTTTGCGCGTGGCGATGCGGATTTCGCGAGAGGACATTGAACAATCCGTACTGAGTGAATGCGACGGATAATAACAGCTCAATCCCGGTCAGGGCGGCTTCGGCGCTGATTGAAACTTGCGTCAGACACTGAGCCGATCAATCAATCGGCAGTGGCTGAGGGGCGCATGGGAAAGGCTGCGCGTAGGCCAGCCGAAAAGCACATGGAGCCGGAATTCTCTCCCGTTCCATGACTCGGTCTGGGCCCAGAGGCTCCAGAGCGGCGAGGCGCTAGAGCTGCTGCATCATCTTGCGTACACCGGCTACATGGCGGCGACTGACGATCAACGCATCGCCATTAAGCCCTCTGGGAAACAGCTGGAAATGCCCCAGCGGCGTGCGCTGCAACCGTTCTATTCGCTCGCGGGCCACCAGTGCATTGCGGTGAATACGCACGAAACGGTCGCCGAATTCGTTTTCCAGCGCCTTGAGCGGCTCGTCCAGCAGCACTTCGCCACCCTCATGACGCAAGGTCACGTATTTATGATCGGCGATGAAGTAGATCACCTGATCGAGTGGAATCAGTTCGATACCCTTGCGAGTCCGCGCGCTGATATGGCTGCGTGGGCCCGATCCGCTTTCGGCAGCCGGACGGGTCAACGCCGCCAGTTGCACGCGGTTTGGCCGCTCGGCTTTCCTCAATGCTTCGACGAGGTGCTCGGAGCGCACAGGCTTGACCAGATAGCCGACTGCACTGACCTGGAAAGCTTCCAGGGCGAATTCATCGTGGGCAGTGCAAAACACGACCGCAGGCGGCGCTTCCCGCTCGCACAGGCGCGCTGCGACCTGCAGGCCATCGAGACCCGGCATGCGGATATCGAGCAGCACCACGTCCGGTTTGTGAGTTTCAATCAGCGCCAAGGCTTCTTCACCATTGGAGGCGCTGGGTTCCAGTACTCGATAACCCTCAATCTCATTGACCATGCGGCTCAATCGCTCGCGGGCCAGGGGTTCGTCATCAACGATCAGGACATTCATATAGCTCTGGCTTCCTGCGTGAGTCTCGCACAAGGATAACGTAGACAGGTGTAGTGACGACCGTCACGGCGCTCCACGCTCAGACTGGCGTGCGGGCCAAAAAGTGCCGCAATACGTGCGCCTATATTCGTCAGAGCCTGCTGAGTACCGTTGGAAGTCTGCCGATTGGCAACTTCTTCATAGGGATTACTGACGCTCAATATGAACTCTCCCCCTTCATAGTTCGCTTCGACCGTTACAACGCCCCCCCTCGACTCGCGGAGCAATGCCATAAATCAAAGCGTTTTCAAGTAATGGCTGCAAGGTTAGCTGGGGAATCGGCAAGTCATCGGGAATTGCACTCACCCTCCAGTCCAACTGTAGACGCTCGCCAAGACGATATTGCTCAATCGATAAATATCGTTTTGCCAATGCCAGCTCTTCGCCCCACGTTACCAGGCTGCCGGGCTTGGCCAGACTGGCGCGAAACAGGTCTGAAAGGTCGAGTACCGCCTGCTCTGCCTTGACCGGGTTGCTGGCAACCAGGCTGGCAATGCTGTTGAGGGTATTGAACAGAAAGTGCGGACGGATTCGCGCCTGCAGCGATTCGATCCTCGCGCGCAGCTCGCCTTGTTGCTGCTTGCGCCACTGACTCTGCAAATAGAAATAGCGCAGCATCAGTGCGGACATGATCAACGCAATTGTCGAGTAGCGCAGGTAGCGCTCGACCATCCCGCCGATTGAAATCCGTCCGGTGAGCTGACAGACATCGGTGACGGCTGTGCACAGCAACGTCAGGCCGACCACCAGCAGGCAACTGAGCATGCCTGCCAGCCCAGGCGTCAGGCGCGCCAGCCATGGCCGCAAACCACACAGCAGCGCTGCGGACAGCAGCACGATCCATTGCACGAACAGCGACATCAGCGCCAGACGTACCCAGTCGAAGCCGGTACGCATCGGTTCTACCAGCACCAGAACCAGCACCAGCAGCTCCGCCAGAACGACAAGCACCAGCAATGCCTGCGGCAGGCACAGTTCGGGGAGGAAAAAGTCTTTGCCGGGCACAGGCCGGGCTTCGTGTTTCACAGGTTCGATTCGCATGCCTCCAGTCTCTGCCCTGGCCTCGTCAGCGGCAAGCTGTCCGGGGATAAAAATGCATCAACCCTGTTATCATCGCAATCGCCCTTGTGCCAGGTAACGGGCACGCCACTTTCTGTTAACAACGAGCGAATCCATGAGCACCGACAAGACCAATCAGTCCTGGGGCGGCCGCTTCAGTGAACCCGTCGACGCGTTTGTCGCGCGTTTCACTGCCTCCGTCACCTTCGATCAACGTCTGTATCGCCACGACATCATGGGCTCCATCGCCCACGCCACGATGCTGGCCAAGGTGGGCGTTCTGACCGACGCCGAGCGTGACACCATCGTTGACGGCCTGAACACCATCCAGGCCGAGATCGAGGCCGGCAATTTCGAGTGGCGCGTCGATCTGGAAGACGTGCACATGAACATTGAAGCACGCCTGACCGATCGCATTGGTATCACCGGCAAGAAGCTGCACACCGGTCGCAGCCGCAACGATCAGGTCGCCACCGATATCCGTCTGTGGCTGCGCGACGAAATCGACCTGATCCTGAGCGAAATCACGCGTCTGCAGCAAGGCCTGCTGGGCCAGGCCGAGCGCGAAGCTGAAACCATCATGCCCGGTTTCACCCATTTGCAGACTGCCCAGCCCGTTACATTCGGCCATCATATGCTGGCCTGGTTCGAAATGCTCAGCCGCGACTACGAGCGTCTGGTCGACTGCCGCAAGCGTCTCAACCGCATGCCTCTGGGCAGCGCTGCGCTGGCAGGCACCACCTACCCGATCGACCGCGAACTGACCTGCAAACTGCTGGGCTTCGATGTCGTGGGCGGTAATTCGCTGGACGGCGTATCGGATCGTGACTTCGCCATCGAATTCTGCTCGGCCGCGTCCATCGCGATGATGCACTTGTCGCGCTTCTCCGAAGAGCTGGTGCTCTGGACCAGTGCGCAGTTCCAGTTCATTGATCTGCCGGATCGCTTCTGTACTGGCAGCTCGATCATGCCGCAGAAGAAAAACCCTGATGTGCCTGAACTGGTACGTGGCAAGAGCGGCCGTGTGTTCGGTGCCCTGATGGGCCTGCTGACCCTGATGAAAGGCCAGCCTCTGGCCTACAACAAGGACAATCAGGAAGACAAGGAACCGCTGTTTGACGCTGTCGACACTCTGCGTGATTCGCTGCGTGCGTTTGCCGACATGATCCCGGCAATCAAACCCAGGCACGCGATCATGCGTGAAGCCGCGCTGCGCGGGTTCTCGACCGCGACCGATCTGGCCGACTATCTGGTGCGCCGCGGTCTGCCGTTCCGTGACTGCCACGAGATCGTTGGTCATGCCGTGAAATATGGCGTGGAAACCGGCAAGGACCTGGCAGAAATGAGCCTGGAAGAACTGCGTCAGTTCAGTAACCAGATTGAGCAGGACGTGTTTGCCGTGCTGACCCTGGAAGGCTCGGTCAACGCCCGTAACCACATCGGCGGCACCGCACCCGAACAGGTCCGCGCCGCCGTGGTCCGCGGTCAGGAACTGCTGGCCGGGCGCTGAATACAACCAAGGCATTCCTTTAGCCTGAGGAACGACCACTCAACTATCGTGCGACGCT
>NZ_LJQT01000048.1:20695-26779 GCF_001400515.1 Pseudomonas meliae
CGCTCTGCGTCCGCTCTTGATTGCGCCGTACGGCCTCCGCCGATTTCCCTCCAGCGCACCTCGCCGCTATCATCGCCGCATCTTGTGAGGGACTTATCCGATGCTCAATGGCCTGTGGCTTGGTTTTTTTGTCGTGGCGACGATTTCCGCGCTGGTGCAGTGGCTGGTGGGGGGCAACGCCGGAATTTTTGCGGCGATGGTCGAAAGTATCTTCGCGATGGCCAAGCTGTCGGTCGAGGTAATGGTGCTGCTGTTCGGCACACTGACGCTGTGGCTGGGCTTTTTGCGCATCGCCGAAAAGGCGGGCATCGTCGACTGGCTGGCCAAGGTTCTCGGCCCGCTGTTTCTGCGCCTGATGCCGGAAGTGCCGCCCGGCCACCCGGCACTGGGGCTGATTACCCTCAACTTCGCCGCCAATGCGCTGGGTCTCGACAACGCCGCCACGCCGATTGGCCTGAAAGCCATGCGCTCGTTACAGGAACTCAACCCGAGCAAGACCGCCGCCAGTAATGCGCAGATCCTTTTTCTGGTGCTCAACGCTTCCTCGCTGACACTGCTGCCGGTAACGATCTTCATGTACCGCGCCCAGCAGGGTGCTCCCGACCCCACCCTGGTATTTCTGCCGATTCTGCTGGCCACCAGCGTCTCGACCATCGTCGGCCTGTTGTCGGTGGCGTTCATGCAGCGCCTGCGGCTTTGGGACCCGGTGGTGCTCGCTTACCTGATCCCCGGCGCCCTGCTGCTGGGTACTTTCATGGCCTTTCTCGGCACACTGTCGGCAGCTGCGCTGGCGGGACTGTCGTCCATTCTGGGTAACCTCACGCTGTTCGGCCTGATCATGATGTTTCTGATCATCGGCACGTTACGCAAGGTGCTTGTCTACGAGGCCTTCGTCGAAGGTGCGAAGGAAGGCTTCGACGTCGCCAAGAGCCTGCTGCCTTATCTGGTCGCCATGCTCTGCGCAGTGGGCGTACTGCGCGCATCCGGCGCGCTGGACTTTGGCCTGGAAGGCATTCGCCATGTGGTGCAGTGGCTGGGGCTGGATACACGCTTCGTCGATGCGTTGCCGACCGCGATGGTCAAACCCTTCTCCGGTAGCGCCGCCCGTGCCCTGTTGATCGAAACCATGCAGACCCAAGGCGTCGACAGCTTCGCGGCATTGGCCGCCGCAACGATTCAGGGCAGCACCGAAACCACGTTCTACGTGCTCGCGGTGTACTTCGGCGCCGTGGGCATTCAGCGCGCTCGCCATGCGGTGGGCTGCGCGCTGCTGGCCGAGTTTGCCGGTGTGGTGGCTGCGATCTTCGTTTGCTACTGGTTCTTCGGCGCAACCGCTTCCTGACGGCTCACTGCGCCGGAGCCTGCGGTGCAGATTCAGCAGGTGCCGACTCGGCAGGTACTGCCTCCTGCTTTTCCTGCTTCGCCTGATCGGCGGGTGCAGACTCAGGTGTGGCTTCCTCAGCCGAGTCACCGCCCGGCTTGAGTTTGATTATCCGGCCTGTAGGTCGTTTCACGGCCGGTTGATCGTTGTCGGTGACCACAAAGCGCAGCACGCCGATCATCTGGCCGTCCTCGGTCAGCACCCTCACCTGCCAGCGCCCTGTCACGTCCTCCGGGAAGTTCTGTTTGCGTGTCCAGGCGCGATAGCCTTCCTTGCGTCCGCCGTGAATGTCCAGCGCGATGCGGTCCATCTCTTCGCCTTCATGCCACCACACATGGTAGATACGCTCATCCAGACCGCGCGGCGCATTGATGGCGGTGTACGCATACAGGCCGCCGTTGCGCAGCTGTTTGGCGCTGATCAGCGAAATACTGTCGCCTGGTGTGCGGTTCTTGTTATCGAAGTCCGGGCTGACCGCCACTTCGGTCAACCAGAGCGTCGCAGGCGGCACCCAGGAGCGCAGCAACCAGCCCGCCGCGCCGATGGCCAGGATGATGCTGATCACGGCCAGTGCGCTGCGCCAGGTGTTGAGCGGGAAGTTCGACATCAGGCTGGGTGCCGACAGCAGCATCGCCACGCCCAGCGCCAGTTTGTAACTCTCGGCGGTGGTCAGGTGCAGGATGATCGGCAGCGCGGTCAGCAGTGCCGCGAACAGTGTCAGAGTGTGCAACGTCATGAACAGCCAGCGTCTGGGCGCCAGCCACTTATAGTAGAGAGGGTCGATGATCGAGATCAGCCCGGCGGCGCCAAGCACCGCAGTGAATACCGCCTGACCACTGTTCCAGGTGGTGGTGATGAAAAAGAACGGCAACACGAAAAACAGGCTTTCCTGATGGATCATCTGCGTGCCGTAGCGCAGCAAACCCTGCGGAATCTCGCGGCCCAGCGCCTTGTTGAGCAGCCCGACCATGGTGTTTTCGACCATCAGCCACAGCCAGCTGATCAGCATCACCACGGCGATCCAGGTGGCCAGCCCTGCCTGGCGGTCAACCAGGATAAAACTGGCGATACCTGAAACGAAACCAAACGCCGCAATGAGCCCCGGATAGCGCTGCATCAAGTTGAGCACGGGCGTCACATAGCGGTTCACGTCAAACATTCGGGGGTTCACTCGGTTCTGTTCATACAAAAAACCGCGCAGCGTAACAAGCGCGGCGCGCAGCCAACACCACCAATGCAGTTCGGCGTCAGCATTCTATTTATTGCGTACACGCCAGCGCCACATGGCCAACAAGGCTATCAGGCCCAGCACCCCGCCAATCAGCCAATACAGGCCGTCATAACTGAACAGAGGCTTTTCAATTCGCATGTAGCCCGGCCGGGCGAGCAGCTGGCGCATGGCCTGACTGGCTGTCTCCAGTTTCACCGCCTTGATGCGTTTGGCCGGGTCCTCAAAGCGCCCGTTTTCGTAATCATTGAGCGCGCTCCAATAATAGTCGGCCAGCGCACTATTGCCCTGTGTAGCCCACGATTGCCGGTCGATGGCGAGCTGTTGCAACCGCGCAAATGTAGCGGGCTGCATGCCTTCTTTTTGCAGGCGCTCGACCAAACTGCGGATGTCCCGCTCGGCTTCATCGGCATCGTCACGTTCGACATCGGCATTCAGGCTCAAAAACCCGACATCGCCGAACACTTCCCGCTCGGCAGAAGGACCGTACGACAAGCTGTGTTTCAGACGCAGCTCAGTGTAGAGCGTCCAGTCAAGGTAGGCTTTGACCAGCTCCCAGGTTTCGTCGTGCTGGTCGTCAAGTTGTGGCTCGGGGTAGATCAGGTGCAGCTTGGCACTCTCGCCCAGCCCGCCGCGCTCAAGCTCGCGTCGCGGCTCGGCTGAACCCGTGCTTTGCGCCAGCGGCGGGTGATCGATCGGGTCGGTGGGCGCCAGTTTGCCGTAAGTGCGCTCCAGATAGGCCGGCAACAGCTTGTCCAGATCGCCAACCACGATCAGCGTCATGTTATTGGGCGCGTACCAGTTGGCGAAGACGTCTTCGATATGGCCCAGCTTGATACCATCCACTTCAGGACGCTCGGCGCATTTGAGGCCCAGCTCCACCGCCAGTTGACTGCTGGCGCTGCGCCCCGAGTCACGCCGGTCAAGCAGGCGCTGCAAGTGTGAAAAGTGCCCGCCGTCTTCTCGTTCTACGACTCGTTTGACGCCGTCCAGTCGTGCCTGGCTGAGCTCGGTTCTGGTCATGATCTCCAGCAGCAGGTCGAGCACCTTACGCTGGTTGCGCGCAGGCGCTTCGATCACGAAGGTGGTATCGGCGTTGCTGGTGAAGGCGTTCCACTCGCCGCCCAGTGCCTGCATGCGCTCTTCCAGGCCGCCTTCACCGCTGTCATCAACCCCGCTGAACAGAAGATGTTCCAGCAAATGCGGCAGCTCCTTGTCCTGACAGGGGAAGTCATCGAACCCGATACCTACCACCAGCCGGATGGCGACGTGACCCTTTTCGGAACCGGGCTTGAGAAGGACTTGCAAACCATTGGGCAGCAGGTAGCCCTCGACCTGAAGGCGGTCAAGGGCAAACGAAGGGAGTGAACCGAGGAGCAGACAAGCGAACAGCAGGCAACGCATAAAACAGCTTTCCTGGCGGGCCGGTATGTTTAACAGACTTCACCTCGGCCCTTACGTTCATAGTGATCGTTCGGGCTCGCTCTCGCTCGACAAGGCCCCGGTGTCGACCGTTTCCAGTACCACATAAGCGCTGCTGCAAAACAGTGAGTTCAGGCGTTTCATGTCGGCAATCAGTTCCAGATGCAGCGAACTGGTCTCGATACTCTGCACAACCTTCTGCCGCAGGCGGCTGACGTGAGCATGCGCCAGACGGCGTTCCTGGGCTCGAAAACGGCGTTTTTCACGCAGTAATTGACGCGCGCTTTCCTCGTCACCGCTGAGGAACACCGAGAGCCCCAGACGCAGGTTCGACTGCAACTGGATCTGCAGATCGGCGAGTTCTTCCAGGCCGACTTCCGAGAATGAGCGGCGGTGCGAGGTCTTCTGCTGCTGGATCTTGCGCAGCATGCGTTCGATCAGGCCACTGGCCAGTTCCAGATTGATGGTCAGCTCGATGATCTCGGCCCAGCGCCGGTTATCGTGCTCGCCGAGGTCCTCACGCGGCATCTGCGCCAGGTATAGCTTGATCGCGCTGTAGAGCGCTTCCACGTCATCGTTGAGGCGGCGCACTTCCTGAGTGACCGCCGTCTGCGTGCCGCGCAGCACCGCCAGCATCGAGCCCAGCATGCTCTCGATCAAATCGCCCATGCGCAGGGTTTCTCGCACTGCGTTGGCCAGTGCCAGGCTGGGCGTCGACAGTGCGGTCAGGTCCAGATGGCGAGGTTTGGCCAGGCCACCGACCTCGTTCTGCTGCGGCAGCAAGGCCGCGCACAACCGCGCCATCGGTAGGCAGCATGATCAGGCAGCGCAACGTGTTGTAGATCAGGTGAAAGCCAATCACCAACTCCTGCGGACGAAAGCCCAGCGTGTCGATCCAGGCAACCAGCGGGTCGAGCACCGGAAAGATCAGCAACAGGCCGAACAGCTTGTACAACAGACTGCCCAGCGCCACCTGCCGACCGGCGACGTTCTGCATGCTGGTACTGAGAAAGGCCAGCAGGCCGCTGCCGATGTTGGCCCCGATCACCAGGCCGATCGCCACCGGCAAGCCAATGACTTCCGTGCCCGCCAAGGTGGCCGTCAGCAGAACTGCCGCGAGGCTGGAATAGGAGATCAGCGCAAACATGGCACCGACCAGCGCATCCAGCAGAAGGTCGCCGGTCAACGAGGCAAACAGCAGGGTGATCGGTGCAGCCGCTGCGACGATCAATTGCAGCGCCAGCACGATCAGGCCCAGGCCGATACCGACCCGTCCCAGTTGACCGGCACGGGTCTGCTTGCGCGACAGGAAAAACACTACGCCAAGGAAGATCAGCAACGGCGACAGCCATGACAGATCGAAGGTCAGCACGCGAGACATCAGGGCGGTGCCGACATCGGCGCCAAGCATGATCACCAGCGCAGGCGTCAGCGTCATCAGCCCCTGGCCGACAAACGACGTCACCAGCATGGCGGTGGCGTTGCTGCTCTGCACCATGGCTGTCACCAGAATGCCGGCGATGAACGCCAGTGGTCGCTTGGACATGTTCTGGCTGAGTAAACGACGAAGTTGTGCACCGTAAACACGAAGGATGCCAGTGCGCACGATATGCGTGCCCCAGATCAGCAGGGCGACGGCAGATAGCAAATCGAGCAGGGTCAGCATGCTGAAAGCCCCCTGAGGTTTGCCCGTTCAGGCGATGAATTGAAAGATGTGCATGTAGCGAGCGGGGAAAGGGTGTAACGCTCTACTAAGCTTTTAGTCGGCTATTAGCCTTGGCACCAGCATCGCACAGGGCGAGATTCATTGAAATAAAAGTGTCATAAATCCGCACCGCAAATGCAAGACCGGACGCGGGAGCGTCGCACGATGGCTGAAGAGCTTCGGCACGACAGTTGGGATTATCGTTCCGCACGCTCCAGCGTGGGAATGCCTTTCGTGACGCTCTGCGTCACAAGTCTGCGCCGCACCGCAAACGCAAGACCGGACGCGGAGCGTCGCACGATGGCTGAAGAACTTCGGCACGACAGTTGGGATTATCGTTCCGCACGC
>NZ_LJQT01000266.1:0-1167 GCF_001400515.1 Pseudomonas meliae
CCCGGGGCGGTTCAATATGCGTCAAAGGCGAAATCAGCGTTCAAAATCGCATTGCTCACACACATCAAACAGACCAATCCATCAAAACCAACGGAAACGTCCTGCACCATCACCCGTCCGCATCCCACCCAAAGCGCCAATGGTCGATTTTTTTCAACTGAATCAGACAGCTAGGCTTTACAAGCGCATCAGAAGCTATATACTCGCAGCCCATTACGCCGGTATAGCTCAGTTGGTAGAGCAACTGACTTGTAATCAGTAGGTCCCGGGTTCGACTCCTGGTGCCGGCACCATATAAATCAAGGGCTTGCAGCGATGCAGGCCCTTGTTTTTTGTCTCGCACGTAACAACGCACGTAATAAGCCGTCCAGAACGGTCCCCCCAAGGACCAGCGGGCATCCTGAATTCGATGGTCGCGGATAGTGATAGCCTCAGAAATTGAGCGTCACCAGGATGTGTGCACACATGTCAGCCACACACCTACACACGAGAAAAAATTTTCCGGTGCATACCTAAAAAGTGCGTCAGAAATGTAAGTGAGATTTTTAACCTCTCTAAAACCCTTATAAATCAATATCTTAGAATCGATCCTAAACTGTAAGTCGACTGTCAGAAAGGCGTAAAAGCACAGCACAGTTTGTGACTGTAAGTGAGCAGACCTTTAACCTACTGTTTTTAAAGGATATTTTTTAATCCTTTCTCTCGCTTACACTTTTTGACGACTCGACTGTAAGTGAGGATCCTCAATGATTACGGGGGTTGCAGGGCTTTTTCTAGCGCACTTACACCGCTTACGCGTCAGGAGGGGGTATACCGGAAAAAGGTTTTCAGTTGCCCACCTGGAAACACCCTCGAAGCCATCCTCGCCTCACATCGCTGACCGGAGAAACCATGCCGAAGCCCAGTACCCGCGCCCCTATTCCCCAAATCGAGATGATCAAGAAGGGTGGTCAATGGGAGGTTCACTGGGATTATCAGGAGGGACCCGCGAGCTTGGTGCTGTTCAACCGTGGCGAATATCTGCGCGGATACATAGATGGGGTATTGGACATGCTCCGCATCGCTCCAGAGAGGGTTTGCTGTGCGAGCGGTATGACTGGCACTGTCAAACGGCTTGATCAGAAGCAAGCCGAGGCACTGCACAGTGCCTTAAGAGGGTGTAGACAA
>NZ_LJQT01000499.1:0-8020 GCF_001400515.1 Pseudomonas meliae
TTTGTCTACACCCTCTTAAGAAAAAAACAACGAAGGACACGCCATGTCTCTCACGCTGGAGCACGTCAGTCGCGCGGTCGATGGTCAGGTCTGGATCGACGACGCTTCCCTGAGCTTTGAGCCAGGATCTTTCAACGTTCTGCTGGGGCGAACCCTGTCCGGCAAAACCAGCCTGATGCGCCTGATGGCCGGGCTGGACAAGCCTGACAGCGGGCGGGTGCTGATGAACGGGGTCGATGTTACAAATCGACCGGTTCGTCTGCGCAACGTCTCGATGGTTTATCAGCAGTTCATCAATTACCCAAGCATGACGGTGTTTGAAAACATTGCCTCGCCGCTGCGTCAGGCCGGTCTGTCCAAGGATGTTATCCACAGCCGTGTGCAGGAAACGGCGAAGATGCTGCGCATCGAAAAATTCCTGCAACGCCACCCCCTCGAGTTGTCCGGTGGGCAGCAGCAGCGCACCGCTATGGCCAGGGCGCTGGTCAAGGACGCCGAGTTGATCCTGTTCGACGAGCCGTTGGTCAACCTTGATTACAAGCTGCGTGAAGAGCTGCGTCAGGAAATGCGCGAGCTGTTTGCAGCCCGCCATACCATCGCAATCTATGCCACTACCGAGCCCAATGAAGCGCTGGCGCTGGGTGGCACCACCACCATCCTGCATGAAGGGCGGGTGGTGCAGAGCGGCAAGACTCCCGAGGTCTATCACCGGCCGAGCACGGTATTGGCGGCCGAGCTGTTCTCTGAACCGCCGATCAATCTGATGCCGGGCCGTATAGACGGCAATGAAGTCAGCTTCGCCAACTTTGTGCATTTCCCGCTCAACGTCGACCTGCGGGCCGTCGGTGATGGTGAATACCGCTTTGGTGTGCGTCCCAGCCATTTGAGCCTTGTGCCTTCCAACGATGATGATCTGGAGCTGGCGGTCACCGTCGAGCTGGCGGAGATCAGCGGCTCGGAAACCTTTCTGCATGTGCGCAATGAGCTGTTTTCACTGGCTTTGCACCTGCCGGGCGTGCATGCCTACGACGTTGACGCATCGATTCGGGTGTACATCCCGACTCACAAATTATTTGTATTCGATCAGCAGGGCGGCCTGATTCAGGCGCCGGGCCTGCGCATGGCGAGGGTTGCCTGATGGCCGAGATCCGCTTGCAGAACCTGGCGCACAGTTACAGCGCCAAGCCTGGTCCTGACGACTATGCAATTCGCGAGATGAGTCACATCTGGGAGCAGGGCGGTGCTTACGCGCTGCTCGGGCCTTCCGGCTGTGGCAAGTCAACCCTGCTCAACATCATTTCCGGTCTGCTCAGTCCGTCGCAGGGCCAAGTGCTGTTCGACTCGAAAGTAGTCAATGAGCTGCCCCCGGAGCGTCGCAACATCGCTCAGGTTTTCCAGTTTCCAGTGATCTACGACACCATGACGGTGTTCGATAACCTGGCCTTTCCGTTGCGCAATCAGGGCCTGGACGAGGCGCGGATTCTCATCAAGGTCAACGAAATTGCCGATGTCCTGGACCTGCAGCCGCTGCTGAAAAAGAAAGCGCGCAACCTCAGCGCGGACGAAAAGCAGAAAGTCTCCATGGGTCGCGGGTTGGTGCGCGATGACGTGTCGGCGATCCTCTTCGACGAACCGCTGACCGTGATCGACCCGCACCTGAAATGGAAACTGCGCCGCAAGCTCAAGCAGATCCACGAGCAATTCAATATCACTATGGTTTACGTCACCCACGACCAACTGGAGGCGTCGACTTTCGCCGACAAGATCGCCGTGATGTATGGCGGACAGATTGTGCAGTTCGGCACGCCGCGGGAGTTGTTTGAAAAGCCTTCGCACACCTTTGTCGGCTATTTCATTGGCAGCCCTGGCATGAACCTGATTGACGTTACGCCTCGACCGGGCGGTGTCGGTTTTGCCGACATTCATCTGCCGCTGCCTGAGTCGTTGCAGCAAAAGCTTGCCAATACACCGTGGAAAAGTCTGAAAGTGGGTATTCGTCCAGAGTTCGTGCATGTCTGGGACGGGTCTTACGACGATGCGATGTGCGCCGACGTGACCTATGTGGAAGACCTCGGTACCTACAAGATCATTACCCTGAAACTGGCCGGGCAACTGCTCAAGGTTCGTTTGCAGGAAGACAAACCGGTGCCGCATGGCCAGGCCTGGATCAGCTTTCCAGGGCAATGGCTGATGCTCTATGCCGACGATTACCTGCTTGAAGCCGGCCCGGCCAGTGAGGTGTCCCATGCGTAAGGTGCAGAACAACAAAGCCTGGTGGCTGGTGATGCCGGTGTTTCTGCTGGTGGCATTCAGCGCGATTATCCCGATGATGACTGTGGTCAACTACTCGGTGCAGGACATCTTCGACCAGTCCAGCCGCTATTTTGTTGGTACTGACTGGTTCCGTCAGGTCTTGCAGGACCCACGTCTGCACGATTCGCTGCTGCGCCAGTTCATTTACTCGGGTTGTGTACTGCTGATCGAGATCCCGCTGGGTATCGCGATTGCCCTGACCATGCCCACCAAAGGCCGCTGGTCTTCGCTGTGCCTGATTGTGATGACCATTCCGTTGCTGATTCCGTGGAACGTGGTCGGTACCATCTGGCAGATCTTCGGCCGTGGCGATATCGGCTTGCTGGGTTACACGTTGAACAACGTGCTTGGCATCAACTACAACTACGCCGCCAATGCTTCGGATGCCTGGGTGACAGTGCTGGTCATCGACGTCTGGCACTGGACTTCGCTGGTGGCTTTGCTGTGCTATTCAGGGTTGCGCGCCATCCCGGATGTCTACTATCAGGCGGCGCGGATTGATCGTGCCTCCGGCTGGGCCATCTTCCGGCATATCCAGCTGCCGAAGATGAAAAGCGTGCTATTGATCGCGGTGATGCTGCGCTTCATGGACAGCTTCATGATCTACACCGAGCCGTTCGTGCTCACCGGTGGCGGTCCTGGCAACTCCACTACGTTCCTCAGTCAGACCCTGACCACCATGGCGCTCGGGCAGTTCGACCTGGGGCCTGCGGCGGCGTTCTCGCTGGTGTATTTCCTGATCATTCTGTTGGTGTCATGGGTGTTCTACACCGCCATGACTCACAGCGAAAAGAATTGAGGGGCTGGTCATGAGTCTGCGCAAAATCATACCGCTGTGGATTTACCTGTTGTTTCTGCTGGTGCCGATCTACTGGCTGATCAACATGTCGTTCAAGACCAATACCGAGATCCTCGGTGGCCTGACCCTGTGGCCGCAGGACTTTACCCTGGCCAACTACAAGGTGATTTTCACCGACGAAAGCTGGTACAGCGGTTACCTGAACTCGCTGTACTACGTGTGCCTCAATACCGTGATATCGCTGAGCGTTGCGCTTCCGGCAGCCTACGCGTTCTCTCGCTATCGTTTTCTCGGCGACAAGCACCTGTTCTTCTGGCTGCTGACCAATCGCATGGCACCACCGGCCGTGTTCCTGCTGCCGTTTTTCCAGCTCTACTCGTCCATTGGCCTGTTTGACACGCACATCGCCGTTGCACTGGCGCATTGCTTGTTCAACGTTCCGCTGGCGGTATGGATTCTGGAGGGCTTCATGTCCGGCGTTCCCAAGGAGATTGACGAAACGGCCTACATCGACGGTTATAGCTTTCCGAAGTTTTTCGTGAAGATTTTCATTCCGTTGATTGGCTCGGGTATCGGTGTTACCGCGTTTTTCTGCTTCATGTTCTCCTGGGTCGAGCTGTTGCTGGCGCGCACCCTGACATCGGTCAATGCCAAACCGATTGCTGCGGTAATGACCCGTACAGTCTCGGCGTCGGGTATTGATTGGGGCGTGCTGGCGGCGGCGGGGGTGTTGACTATCCTGCCGGGTATGCTGGTGATCTGGTTCGTTCGCAACCATGTGGTCAAGGGCTTTGCTCTTGGTCGTGTCTGAGGAGTCGAAAAAATGGAGTGGATGTCCTGGACACTGCCCACTGCGGCCTTTTTCATCAGCATCGCATTGCTTCTGGCGGGGATGACCGTATGGGAGTTGCGCTCGGCAAGTATCGAGCGCCGTGGTTTTCTGCCGATTGCCACCACGCGTGGCGACCGTTTGTTCATTGGGCTTCTGGGTAGCGCTTACCTGCATTTGCTGGTGATAGGCGCGACCGACTGGAGTGTCTGGATCGCTTCAGGGGCCTCCCTGGTGTGGCTGTTGGTGGTGATGCGTTGGGGTTAGAGGGCGGCCGGGCGCGATTGCCGGGGTGATCCGGTCGGCAATATTCGAAAAGCGGGACTACATAAAAGCAACATTGGAGATGACTATGTTCAATAAGAAAAACAAGCTGCAACATAGCGTGACGCTGGCGACCATGATGATGCTCAGCGGGTTGAGTGTTTCGGCGTGGGCAGATCAGTACGAAGATGCGGCGAAGAAGTGGGCGGCCAGTGAATTCAAGCCGAGTACGCTTTCCGATGCAGAACAGTTGAAAGAGCTTGAGTGGTTCATCAAGGCCGCCGAGCCGTTCCGTGGCATGGACATCAAGGTGGTATCGGAAACCCTGACCACTCACGAGTACGAATCGAAAACCCTGGCCAAGGCCTTCACTGAAATCACTGGTATCAAAGTCACCCATGACCTGCTGCAAGAGGGTGATGTGATCGAAAAACTGCAGACCGCCATGCAGTCGGACAAAAGTATCTACGACGGCTGGGTCAACGACTCGGACCTGATCGGGACACACTTCCGCTACGGCAAGGCACTGTCGCTGACCGACCTGATGGCCAGTCCGGAAGGCAGCAAGGTCACCTCGCCGACTCTGGACCTGAAAGACTTCATCGGCACCTCGTTCACCACCGCGCCGGACGGCAAGCTTTACCAGCTGCCTGATCAGCAATTCGCCAACCTGTACTGGTTCCGTGCCGACTGGTTCGAACGTCCCGACCTGAAAAAGAAGTTCAAAGACAAGTACGGCTATGAGCTGGGCGTCCCGGTCAACTGGTCGGCCTACGAAGACATTGCCAAATTCTTCAGCGAAGACGTCAAGGAGATCGACGGCAAGAAAGTCTTCGGGCACATGGATTACGGCAAGAAGGACCCGTCGCTGGGCTGGCGCTTCACCGATGCCTGGTTCTCCATGGCTGGCAGCGGCGACAAGGGCTTGCCTAACGGTCTGCCTGTGGACGAGTGGGGCATCCGCGTCGAGGATTGCCACCCGGTCGGCTCCAGCATTACCCGCGGTGGCGACACCAACGGGCCGGCAGCGGTGTTCGCGACTCAGAAATACATCGACTGGCTGAAAGCCTACGCACCGCCTGAAGCTGCGGGCATGACCTTTTCGGAGTCCGGTCCGGTTCCGTCGCAGGGTAACGTCGCGCAACAGATCTTCTGGTACACCGCCTTTACTGCCGACATGACCAAGCCCGGCCTGCCAGTCATGAACGCCGATGGCACGCCGAAATGGCGCATGGCCCCTTCACCCAAAGGGCCGTACTGGAAAGAATGCATGAAGCTCGGTTACCAGGACGTGGGCTCATGGACCTTCCTGAAGTCTTCCGACGAGAAGAAGCGCCTGGCGGCCTGGCTGTATGCGCAGTTCGTGACCTCGAAAAGTGTTTCGCTGAAGAAGACCATTGTCGGTCTGACGCCGATTCGCGAGTCGGATATCAATTCCAAGGAGATGACCGCTCTGGCGCCCAAGCTGGGAGGTCTGGTGGAGTTCTATCGCAGCCCGGCCCGCGTTCAATGGTCGCCTACCGGCACCAACGTGCCTGACTATCCGAAGCTGGCACAGCTGTGGTGGAGCCATGTGGCCGAGGCGGTCACTGGCGAGAAGACAGCACAGCAGGCGCTGGACGGTCTGGCCAAGGATCAGGATGCCATCATGACGCGCATCGAACGTTCCAAGGTTCAGGAAGCCAGCAAGTGTGCGCCGAAGATGAACCCCGAAACGTCTGCCGAGGAGTGGTATGCCAAGGCTGAGAACAGCAACGGCAAGTTCCTCGCGCCACAGCGCAAACTGGCCAACGAGAAACCCAAGGGTGAAACCATCGCCTACGCTGACCTGCTGAAAAGCTGGGAGGCTGGCAAGAAGTAAGGTTTTGTCGAGGTAAAAAAACGGCACCTTGAAGGTGCCGTTTTTTATTGCTGCAGGCTGATCAGTCGTGCAGGGTTTCTGCGGCGTACAGCGTGTTTTCCAGCAGGCAGGCGCGGGTCATGGGGCCAACGCCGCCCGGAACCGGAGTGATCCAGCCGGCGCGGGGCAGGGCAGTCTCGTAAACCACGTCGCCCACCAGCTTGCCATCGTCCTGACGGTTGATGCCGACGTCGATGACAATCGCGCCGGGTTTGATCCATTCGCCCTTGACCAGGCCGGGCTTGCCGGCGGCAACCACCACCAGATCGGCGCGACCTACATGGCCTGCCAGATCCTTGGTGAAACGGTGGGTCACGGTGACCGTGCAGCCCGCCAGAAGCAATTCCATGGCCATGGGGCGGCCGACAATGTTCGACGCGCCAACCACCACAGCATCCAGACCGTACAGATCGACTCCAGTGCTTTCCAGCAGTGTAATGATCCCTTTGGGTGTGCACGGTCGCAGCAGGGGAATGCGCTGGGCGAGACGGCCGACGTTATAAGGATGGAAACCGTCCACGTCCTTGTCCGGGCGGATGCGCTCGAGCAGCAGCGATGCGTCCAGATGGGCTGGCAAAGGCAATTGCAGCAGAATGCCGTCGACAGCGGCGTCTTCATTGAGGCGGTCGATCAGATCGGTCAGCGCAACCTGAGTGGTATCAGCGGGCAAGTCATAGGCCTGGGAGATAAAGCCGACTTCCTCGCAGTCCTTGCGCTTGTGAGAGACATAGACCTGAGAGGCAGGGTCGCTGCCGACCAGAATCACCGCGAGGCCCGGCGTACGCAGACCTTGCTGGCTACGTTCGGCGACACGTTTGGCGATCTGCTGGCGCAGGCTGGCGGCGATCGCCTTGCCGTCGATTAGTTTTGCAGTCATGACGCGTGATTAACCATCGAGAGGAAATAAAATGAACGCGCATTCTCGCATGACATGGCGCGAGGGCAAAGGCGCATGCGTTGGATATTCCGCTAACTCCTTTATCTAGCTGAATTTTTTTCAAAAAAAGGTTGACGACCCCAGGGGCCGTCTATAAGATTCGTCGCACTTGCCGGGCAGAGCCCAGCACTGGTTAAGCTAGCACTGGTTGATTAGGTCAGGCAGAGTTGCAAATCAGCTCGGTGTGATTGAAAGCCTTTTAGTTTGTTATCGCAAGAATACAAATTATATAAGTGCCCGTAGCTCAGCTGGATAGAGCATCCGCCTTCTAAGCGGATGGTCGCAGGTTCGAGTCCTGCCGGGTGCGCCATTTAATAAGGCAGCTTTGGCACAGCAAGTAAGTTTTATCGTCACGCGCAATATGGTGGGCGTAGCTCAGTTGGTAGAGCACAGGATTGTGACTCCTGCGGTCGTGGGTTCGAACCCCATCGTCCACCCCATATTAAGAAGGACGCCGGATTCATAGTCTGGCGCCTTTGCTTTAAAAGTCTGAAATGCGGATGTGGTGGAATTGGTAGACACACTGGATTTAGGTTCCAGCGCCGCAAGGTGTGAGAGTTCGAGTCTCTCCGTCCGCACCAGATGTACTTTCGCCGGGTTCCACTGAGAACCGCGAAAGCCAAGAGAACNNGCCAAGTGCGGGCTTTTTGTTGTGTTGAGTTTCATGAGTATTTGCCGGTGTCTGGATTTTTTTAGTACGTTAATGAGTACATCCTGAATTGGCTTGCTGGTGATGTACTCATGCTTCCGTTTCACTGATCCGCCGTCTGGCAATCGAAACGCACTGACAAAGGCGGTAGCGCTGGGGCGGGGTATTCGCGAGAGACTAATGAATGCGGCAGCTGCTTGACAGCAGTGGGTCATAAAGCCATCATTTGGCCATTACTTCCTTTGTGCATGCGTAGGAAAGGGGACAAAAAAACCGGCCATCGCGTCGGTTTTTTGGTTGGCAAGCCAATAAGTATCCTCTGAAAAAGC
>NZ_LJQT01000499.1:8052-19057 GCF_001400515.1 Pseudomonas meliae
GAAGAAAAGGCTTTTTCAGACCTTCCATAAGGACATCGTAATGCGGGCTGTCACTTTCGTAATTTTTTTTGCTGTAGCGCTTACTGGTTGCTCCTGAATACCTTCAGTGCCCTACGAAGAGCCTGCTCAGTCAGAAGACTTGGCACATGTTCGCGTTATCACGAACTCCAGTGTGTATGGAGATAGCATTATGGGTAGTTGTGCCCCTGCTACCCGCCACAAGATGGCTGATGCTGGACGTTTCGGGCGAGACGGCACGGCGAATATCAACTATCCGCAGTACCCCCTGAAATCGGCAAGCGTTCGCATGCCGAAGCGAGTTGCGCCCACGCTTACTGAATACGTCCCAGCCACCCGGATGGGCGAAGGTGTCTATAAAGAGGTTGTGACCGAGTATCGCGTCAGGACTGATCTCCCGTTTCAAATTGCAACCCTGGGCGCGACGATTGGTGGCAATGGCAGCACTTACTTGTCCTGTGCTGGCTGGAACCAGGGAAGGACTACGAGGCTTTAGTAGGGGTACGTAGCAGATCAAGCAACGATGGTGAGCAAGCGCTTATTTGCATGTTTGGAGTCATCGAGCTCGTGTCTCTGCCCGGAACTTCAATCGTGATTCCCCAAAAGCTGACACCTGCGGCACCTCCGCAGGTAGTCTGCAAAAACTGACCAGCACCGCCCGTCATTGGGCGGTTTTTGCATCTGGCAGAAACCAAAAAGCCCCAGCGGCCTGGGCTTTTGCGTTGAAGTGGAAAAGAAAGCTACCAGATTGTCGAGGCTCAGTCTCGCCATCAGGCTTTCTAGTTATTCGATGACAAGCAACACCTTGCCCTGGCACAGAAGAGGTGGGTTTGCTCCAGGGATCTCGAGTACGACGTTGTAGCCGCCGGATTCCATTGACGATAAATCTGCGGTGAACGAAAAAATTCACTTCAGGAGTTTTTCATTGTTGTACGTCTTCACCAGGTCAATTCGATCAACGATGGCGGGTCCTTGAACGTAGTGGGCTTTCCTTTGTAGCCGGTCAGGCGAAGTCTGATTTCTTTCGGAGCGTCCTGGTTCGCAGTGATCACCGAGCCGTTGAACATTGCGACGCCCCGCGGTACGTAAATGCTTGCTCCTGTTCCCGGGCTGATCTTCCCGGCAATTGAGTCAATGTTGCATTTGTAGGAAGAATAATAAGTGGTTTTAGTGGCTGCTGCGTTTCCCGTGCTCCCCTCCTTGTCTTTGCACCCCGTCAGTGTTGCTGAGGTGATGGCGAGAAAAGTAAGTGCAGCAATCATCTTGTACATGGTTTTTCCTGACGGGTTTCAATGTTTAAGGGCATTGATTTCTTGGCGTGTAAGAGCTCGGGCGATGCTGCTGGTGTGGTGCGAAAACAGTGCAGTTCATTCGTGGCGCAGGCTTCATTATTGTTGCCAGCAGCGGTGAAATCAGTGGTCGGATTATGTAGCGGATGGCTAAGCAGTAAAGGGGTGCGGCGGAGGTGCTGGCTCTCGTCAGGCCTTGCTGTGCCGCAAGGTTGGCGGGTGCCGGAGGCCGGTATGGTCACGCGGAAGATGGTCGGTTTTCGACGTTGTGTCTGGTTTAGGATGAGGCGTCATGGCCTGGCGTTGGGAGGTCCGCATGATTGCGGTCGTGCCGAGCGTGTCACTGTGGTGTTTGCTTCCTCAGTCGTTAATCTTTTTTAATCATGGCGTAGTGCAGAGTTGCAGGTCAGAAGCGTTACCTCGGTAAGTTGCACCGCCTTTCCGTGGTGCGCAGTGTGGCTGCTGCCGCAAGGTGTTTGAGCGTACGCCAGCTTTTGCCTCTGGTGGGTGACAAGTTGTAGGGCTTATCCGAGAGTAAAGTTGTCAGGCGCGTCAATTGCTTGCAATGGGTGGCGCGCGTGGGTTGCGTTGTGTACGATGCGCGCCGGGTTGAATAAGGCTGCAAGCAGCCCGGCGCTATGGAATCAGCAGCGCAAAATGTGCGTTGATTCATCAGGCTTCGAGGCTGAAGCCTTGCATGGCAGGTGTGCGGAGATTTCTTTGTGTTCTCCGTTCGCCAGAGCAGAAGTGATTCAAGCGAAAGCCCGGGTCGCTGCAAGCCGCGTGAAGCGGCTTTTTTTGTTTCAGCGTATTCGCTTTACCGTTTCACGGGGCCGGTGGCTTGCCGCCGTCGGTCGAGTGGGACGTGCTACCTGGATGGAGTCGGTCGTCTCCGGCGCTGATGCTTCTTTATATAGAGGCCGTGCCAGACGCGTCGCCGAGGGTGTGAGGCTTTTTTCTTCCTTGCGCTGCAGCGCTCCGCTTTCGTCCTATAAATCCACCCTTTTTCAGTAGGGTGACTTCTTGAGTTTGACCCACTAGAATGCATGCCCTTGATTCTGGGGTCGGAAACGGCCGGCTAACGTCTGTGCAACGAGGAATATCCATGCAAGTTTCTGTTGAAAATACTTCCGCTCTTGAGCGCCGCATGACCATTGGCGTGCCTGCCGAACGCATCGAGACTGAAGTCAACAAGCGTCTGCAGCAGACCGCACGCAAAGCCAAGATCCCGGGCTTCCGCCCAGGCAAGGTGCCTATGAGCGTGATCCGTCAGCGTTATGAAGACGGCGCACGTCAGGAAGCACTGGGCGATCTGATTCAGGCTACTTTCTACGAAGCTGTGGTTGAGCAGAAGCTGAACCCGGCCGGTGCTCCTGCTGTAGAGCCGAAATCTTTCGAAAAAGGCAAAGACCTGGAATACGTGGCTACTTTCGAAGTATTCCCGGAATTCACCGTTGCCGGTTTCGACACCATCGCCGTAGAGCGCCTGTCTGCCGACGTGGCGGACAGCGATCTGGACAACATGCTGGAAGTGCTGCGCAAGCAGAACGTTCGTTTTGAAGTGGCCGACCGTGCTGCCCAGAACGAAGACCAGCTGAACATCGATTTCGTGGGCAAGGTCGACGGCGAAGTGTTCGCTGGCGGTTCTGCCACGGCTACCCAGCTGGTGCTGGGTTCCGGTCGCATGATTCCTGGTTTCGAAGACGGTCTGGTTGGCGCCAAGGCTGGCGAAGAGCGCGTTCTGAACGTGACCTTCCCCGAGGACTATCAGAACCTTGAGCTGGCCGGCAAGGCTGCCGAGTTCACCGTGACCGTCAATACCGTTTCCGAGCCAAAGCTGCCTGAGCTGAACGAAGAGTTCTTCAAGCAGTTCGGTATCAAGGAAACCGGTATCGAAGGCTTCCGCACCGAGGTTCGCAAGAACATGGAGCGCGAGCTGCGTCAGGCGATCAAGTCCAAGGTCAAGAATCAGGTCATGGACGGTCTGCTGGCTGCCAACCCGATCGAAGTGCCTAAAGCGCTGCTGGAAAACGAAGTCAACCGTCTGCGCGTCCAGGCTGTTCAACAGTTCGGCGGCAACATCAAGCCAGACCAGTTGCCGGCTGAGCTGTTCGAAGAGCAGGCCAAGCGTCGCGTCGAGCTGGGTCTGATCGTTGCCGAGGTCGTCAAGCAGTTCGACCTCAAGCCTGATGATGCTCGCGTACGTGAAATGATTCAGGAAATGGCATCCGCCTATCAGGAGCCTGAGCAGGTTGTTGCCTGGTACTACAAGAACGAGCAGCAAATGAACGAGGTACGTTCTGTTGTGCTTGAAGAGCAAGTTGTAGATACTGTTTTGCAGAAAGCTAGCGTGACCGACAAATCGGTCTCCTACGAAGAAGCTGTCAAGCCGGTGGAAGCTCCAAAAGCCGACTGATTTCTCTTTTCGTGCGAAAACACCCACAAGCCAGCCTTCGCGCTGGCTTGTGCGTATTCAAGACTCGACTATTTGGGAGTGAATGCAGGACATGTCCCGCAATTCTTATATTCAGCAGAACTCTGACATCCAGGCCGCTGGCGGCCTGGTCCCGATGGTTATCGAGCAGTCCGCCCGTGGCGAACGCGCCTATGACATCTATTCGCGCCTTCTCAAGGAGCGAGTCATCTTTATGGTTGGTCCGGTAGAGGACTACATGGCCAACCTTATCGCGGCACAACTGCTCTTCCTTGAAGCGGAAAACCCGGACAAGGATATCCATCTCTACATCAACTCGCCGGGCGGTTCGGTGACAGCAGGCATGTCGATCTACGACACCATGCAGTTCATCAAGCCGGACGTTTCGACTATCTGTATCGGTCAGGCTTGCAGCATGGGTGCATTCCTGCTGGCAGGTGGTGCAGAAGGCAAGCGTCATTGCCTGCCCAACTCGCGGATGATGATTCACCAGCCGCTGGGCGGTTTCCAGGGTCAGGCGTCGGATATCGACATCCATGCCAAGGAAATCCTGCACATTCGTCATCGTCTCAACTCGCTGCTGGCGCATCACACCGGCCAGAGCCTCGAAACCATCGAGCGCGACACCGAGCGTGACAACTTCATGAGCGCAGAGCGTGCGGCTGAATACGGCCTGATCGACTCCGTGATCAACAAGCGTCAAATGCCTGCCTAAGCGGCTCAAAATGTAGGGGGTCGGCACAACCGACCGCCTGCGGACTTGAAAAAGCCCGCAATAGCCTTCATCTTGTGTTGCAAGCCTACCGGATTGGATCGATCGAATGACTGACACCCGCAACGGCGAGGACAACGGCAAATTGCTCTATTGCTCCTTCTGTGGCAAAAGCCAGCATGAAGTGCGCAAATTGATTGCCGGCCCCTCGGTCTTTATCTGCGACGAGTGCGTCGACCTGTGCAACGACATCATCCGCGAGGAGGTGCAGGAAGCACAGGCCGAAAGCAGCGCGCATAAATTGCCTTCGCCTAAAGAAATCAGCGGCATCCTTGACCAGTATGTAATCGGTCAGGAACGTGCCAAAAAGGTCCTCGCAGTAGCGGTGTACAACCACTACAAGCGTCTGAACCAGCGCGACAAGAAGAATGACGACGTTGAACTGGGCAAGAGCAACATCCTGCTGATCGGCCCTACGGGCTCCGGCAAGACGCTGCTGGCCGAAACACTGGCCCGTCTGCTCAATGTGCCGTTCACCATCGCTGACGCCACCACCCTGACCGAAGCCGGTTATGTGGGTGAGGACGTTGAAAACATTATCCAGAAGCTGTTGCAGAAATGTGATTACGATGTCGAGAAGGCCCAGATGGGCATTGTCTACATCGATGAAATCGACAAGATTTCGCGCAAATCCGACAACCCTTCGATCACTCGTGACGTTTCCGGCGAAGGCGTGCAGCAAGCCTTGCTGAAGCTGATCGAGGGCACCGTGGCTTCCGTTCCTCCGCAAGGTGGTCGCAAGCATCCGCAGCAGGAATTCCTGCAAGTGGACACACGCAACATCCTCTTTATCTGCGGTGGTGCCTTCTCGGGCCTGGAAAAGGTCATTCAGAACCGTTCCACCCGTGGCGGCATCGGCTTCAACGCCGAGGTTCGCAGCAAGGAGGAGGGCAAGAAGGTTGGCGAGTCCCTGCGTGAAGTCGAGCCTGACGATCTGGTCAAGTTCGGTCTGATCCCTGAGTTCGTGGGCCGTCTGCCAGTGCTTGCAACGCTGGACGAGCTGGATGAGGCTGCTTTGATACAGATCCTCACCGAGCCGAAGAATGCGCTGACCAAGCAGTATGCCAAGCTGTTCGAGATGGAAGGCGTGGACCTCGAGTTCCGCACCGATGCGTTGAAGTCGGTTGCCCGTCGCGCGCTGGAGCGCAAGACCGGTGCCCGTGGCTTGCGTTCCATCCTCGAAGGCGTGCTGCTCGACACCATGTACGAAATTCCGTCGCAAAGTGACGTGAGCAAGGTGGTGATCGATGAGAGCGTTATCGATGGTACGTCCAAGCCTCTGCTGATCTACGAAAACAGTGAGCCGCCTGCCAAGGTTGCCCCTGACGCGTAACACACGCAGGTGTATGGGCGTGTGAAGTAATACGGAAGGGGGCCTTTTTGGCCCCCTTTTGCATTTTTCAGCCGTTCATTCGTTTTGTATGAAGAAATTGATCTTGGCGGGTCGTGGCTCTAGAGCTTGTTTTTTTTGGACGCTACCCCCATCTTGGCTTCAAGCTAATTCCATCTGTCCCGGCCAATTGGCCGCCGTAGAGGCGAAATCATGAAGACCACTATTGAATTGCCTCTCTTGCCATTGCGTGATGTCGTGGTTTATCCGCACATGGTTATCCCGCTGTTCGTGGGGCGCGAGAAGTCTATCGAAGCCCTTGAAGCGGCAATGACGGGCGACAAGCAGATTCTGCTGCTCGCGCAAAGAAACCCGGCTGACGACGATCCTGATGAAAAGGCGTTGTACAACGTCGGCACTATTGCCACCGTACTGCAGCTGCTCAAGCTGCCTGATGGCACCGTCAAGGTGCTGGTCGAAGGTGAGCAGCGTGGTTCGGTAGAGCGTTTCATCGAAGTCGATGGCCATTACCGCGCCGACGTCGCGTTGATCGACGAAGTCGATGCGCCGGATCGCGAGTCCGAAGTATTTGTGCGCAGCCTGCTGGCTCAATTCGAGCAGTATGTGCAGCTTGGCAAGAAAGTCCCCGCAGGAGTCCTCTCGTCGCTCAACAGCATCGATGAGCCCGGTCGCCTGGTTGACACCATGGCAGCGCACATGGCGCTCAAGATCGAGCAGAAGCAGGAAATCCTCGAGATTATCGACCTGTCGGCCCGTGTCGAGCACGTGCTGGCCTTGCTGGATGCCGAAATCGACCTGCTGCAGGTTGAAAAGCGCATTCGCGGTTGTGTGAAAAAACAAATGGAGCGCAGCCAGCGCGAGTACTACCTGAATGAGCAGATGAAGGCCATTCAGAAAGAACTGGGCGATGGCGACGAAGGCCATAACGAAATTGAAGAGCTGAAAAAGCGCATCGATGCTGCCGGGCTGACCAAGGACGCTCTGACCAAGGCGACTGCCGAGCTGAACAAGCTCAAGCAGATGTCGCCGATGTCGGCCGAGGCGACTGTGGTGCGCTCCTACATCGACTGGCTGGTTCAGGTGCCGTGGAAGGCCCAGAGCAAGGTGCGTCTGGACCTTGCGCGCGCTGAAGCGATCCTCGATGCCGACCATTATGGTCTAGACGAGGTCAAGGAACGCATTCTCGAATACCTCGCCGTGCAAAAGCGCGTGAAGAAGATTCGGGGCCCTGTGCTGTGTCTGGTAGGTCCACCGGGTGTGGGTAAAACCTCCCTGGCCGAGTCCATCGCCAACGCAACCAATCGCAAATTCGTGCGTATGGCACTCGGTGGCGTGCGTGACGAGGCTGAAATTCGTGGTCATCGCCGGACTTACATCGGTTCGATGCCAGGAAGATTGATACAAAAGATGACAAAGGTGGGCGTCCGCAACCCGCTGTTCCTGCTTGATGAAATCGACAAGATGGGCAGTGACATGCGCGGCGATCCGGCGTCGGCATTGCTTGAGGTCCTGGACCCTGAGCAAAACCATAATTTCAATGATCACTACCTCGAGGTCGACTACGATCTTTCCGATGTAATGTTCCTGTGCACGTCGAACTCGATGAATATTCCGCCAGCCTTGCTGGACCGGATGGAAGTCATTCGCCTGCCGGGTTACACCGAAGACGAAAAGATCAACATCGCCGTCAAATACCTCTCGCCCAAGCAGATTCAGGCCAATGGCTTGAAGAAAGGCGAGATCCAGTTCGACGAGGAAGCAATCCGCGACATCATTCGCTACTACACCCGTGAAGCGGGCGTACGCGGTCTGGAGCGCCAGATTGCCAAGGTTTGCCGCAAGGCGGTCAAAGAACACGCCATGGAAAAACGCTTCTCCGTGCAGGTTACTGCCGAGATGCTCGAACACTTCCTGGGCGTGCGTAAATTCCGCTACGGGCTGGCCGAGCAACAGGATCAGATCGGTCAGGTCACAGGTCTGGCGTGGACTCAGGTGGGCGGTGAATTGCTGACCATCGAGGCTGCGGTTGTATCGGGCAAGGGCCAGTTGATCAAGACCGGTTCGCTGGGCGATGTCATGGTCGAATCCATTACCGCCGCGCAGACCGTGGTGCGCAGTCGTGCCCGTAGTCTGGGCATTCCAGCCGATTTCCACGAGAAACACGACACGCATATCCACATGCCGGAAGGCGCGACGCCCAAGGATGGACCAAGCGCTGGCGTAGGCATGTGTACTGCCCTGGTATCGGCGCTTACACAGATCCCGGTACGTGCCGATGTGGCAATGACGGGCGAGATTACCCTGCGCGGGCAGGTGCTGGCGATTGGTGGCCTGAAGGAAAAACTTCTGGCTGCGCATCGCGGCGGAATCAAGACGGTGATCATTCCGGAAGAAAACGTGCGTGATTTGAAGGAGATTCCTGACAATATCAAGCAGGATCTGCAAATCAAGCCCGTTAAATGGATTGACGAAGTCCTGCAAATTGCGCTGCAATACGCGCCGGAGCCGTTGCCGGACGTGGCTACAGATCTGGTCGCAAAGGAAGAAAAACGCGAGTCTGACTCTAAGGACAGAATTAGCACGCATTAAGACTGGGCAGGCTTCCTTGACAGCTTTTTAGAGCCCTTGTTATAAAGCGGCTCTTTAAAGCAAGCACCAGCAAGCCTTCCAGCGCTCGTTTTGCTTAACACCTAAAACTTAGAAACATACTCAATATAGAGATAAGGGGACTTAGAGTGAACAAGTCGGAACTGATTGATGCTATCGCTGCATCTGCTGATATCCCGAAAGCTGCTGCTGGCCGTGCGCTGGACGCAGTGATCGAATCCGTCACTGGCGCTCTGAAGGCTGGCGACTCGGTTGTTTTGGTTGGCTTTGGTACGTTCTCCGTGACTGATCGTCCTGCTCGCATCGGTCGCAACCCTCAGACTGGTAAGACGCTGGAAATCGCTGCTGCTAAAAAACCAGGTTTCAAAGCCGGTAAAGCCCTCAAAGAAGCTGTCAACTAAGCCTCTCGATGCCTTTGCCCGCTGGGTCGGGTCTGTCCTGATCCAGTAGCGGAGTGGTGGTGCATTCGGTTGCAACACCGAGGGGTTCGAGCCCTACCGCTCCGTCAGTTACGAGAAGGCGCATCCTCGGAGNNGGATGCGCCTTTCTTCTATCCGCTTTCTACCCACGCTCCGCGGTTGGTTAGTCAGTTCAACCGTTTTGGGGGACGCAATGCTGCAGAACATCAGGGACAATTCACAAGGCTGGATTGCCAAGACAATTATCGGAATCATCATCGCTTTGATGGCCTTCACCGGCATCGAGGCGTTGTTTACCGCTACCAGCAACAAGCAGAACGCGGCTGAAGTGAACGGCGAGGACATCTCTCAGAATGAGTTGAGCCAGGCCGTCGACATGCAGCGCCGCCAGTTGGCTCAGCAGCTCGCGCAGCAGTTGGGCAAGGATTTCGATCCTGCGATGCTGGATGAAAAACTGTTGCGTGAATCAGCCCTCAAAGGTTTGATCGACCGCAAGCTGCTTCTGCAAGGCGCAACGGATGCGAAATTCTCGTTTTCCGACGCGGCACTGGATCAGCAGCTTTTGCAGACGCCCGAGTTTCAGGTCGATGGCAAGTTCAGTGCTGACCGTTTCGATCAGGTGATTCGCCAGCTGGGTTACAGCCGTCTGCAGTTCCGCCAGATGCTTGGCCAGGAAATGCTCATCGGTCAGGTGCGTGCAGGTGTTGCCGGCAGTGCCTTCGTCACCGATGCACAGGTTGACGCTTTTGCCCGTCTGGAAAAGCAGACCCGTGATTTCGCTTCGCTGACCCTGCCTGCCGATACCACGGCTGTCAAAGTGACGGACGACGAAGTCAAGGCTCACTACGACCAGCATGCCAAGGAGTTCATGAGCCCTGAGCAGGTTGTGCTTGATTACATCGAATTGAAGAAGTCGTCTTTCTTCGACAAGGTGCAGGTCAAGGATGAGGACTTGCAGGCGGCTTATCAGAAAGAAATCGCCAATCTGTCCGAACAGCGTCGTGCTGCGCACATCCTGATCGAGGTGAACGACAAGCTGAACGACGAACAGGCCAAGGCGAAGATTGAAGAAATTCAACAGCGTCTGGCCAAGGGTGAAGATTTTGCGGCGCTGGCCAAGGAATATTCGCAGGACCCTGGTTCGTCCAGCAAGGGCGGTGATCTTGGTTACGCAGGCAAGGGTGTCTATGACCCTGCGTTCGAAGAGACATTGTATGCCTTGAACAAGGACCAGGTGTCGCAGCCTGTGCGTACCGACTTCGGCTGGCACCTGATCAAGCTGCTGGGCGTCGAGGCTCCATCGGTGCCGACATTTGCCAGTCTGAAAGACAAACTGACCACCGATTTGAAATCGCAGCTGGTCGAGCAGAAGTTTGTCGAAGTGACCAAGCAGCTGGAAGATTCTGCATTTGAATCGTCCGACCTGTCTCAACCGGCACAGGATCTGGGCCTGAAGGTTCAGACCACTGCGCCATTCGGTCGTGAAGGCGGTGAGGGTATTACAGCCAACCGCGCGGTCATCCAGGCTGCCTTCAGCCCGGAAGTGCTGGAAGAAGGCTCCAACAGCAACACGCTGGAGCTGGATCCGGAGACCGTCGTGGTGGTGCGCTCCAAAGAGCACCTGCAACCTCAGCAGTTGCCGCTTGAGAGCGTTGCCAGCTCGATTCGCGCTCAACTGGTCAAGGAGCACGCTACGGCTGCTGCCCAGGCCAAGGGCGAGGCTCTGCTGGCCGGGCTGCGTGATGGCAAGATCCCGTTGGCTGCGAAGCAGGATGGACGTGACTGGAAATCGATGGAAGCAGTCACTCGCAGTCAGGAAGGCGTTGATCCTCAAGTACTGCAGACGCTGTTCCGCATGCCCAAGCCTGATGGCAAGGGCAAGCCGGAATTCGCCAGCATTACTGCAGCCGATGGCAGCTTCGTGATTGTGCGTCTCAACGGCGTGAATCAGGCTGCTGCACCGACTGATGCGGAAAAGGCGCAATACCGTCGATTCCTCGCGTCGCGTGCGGGTCAGCAGGATTTCGCTGCGTACCGCGCACAGCTGGAAAGCAAGGCGAAGATCGAGAAGTTCTAAGCATCTCGAAACCCGCACAAAAAAGAAGGCCGCTCACT